>NZ_DASURI010000389.1:0-17288 GCF_036280135.1 Longimicrobium sp. | reverse complement strand
GTAAAGCTCTCCGCGCCGTCCGGCACGCCCAGGAACGTGACGTCGTACTCGCCGGGCCGCGAGGGGTCCGTGGGCGAGTTGTCGCACGCGGCGGCGAGCAGGGCGCAGGCACACGCGCACGCGAGCAGTGCGAAGCGGTGGAGCATGGGCGTATCGGCGTGGATCAGGATGACGGGCGGCACACAAGTCCACCCGGTGCGGCAATGTTTGTGCGCGGCCCTCCCCCGGCCTCGTTTAGGCTCGTCCACCCCTCCCGCAAACTGCGCGGGCGGGGTGTATACTTCTACGGGGTGCCTGCCGGCCGGGACAATCTCGCGATTCGCGGGCGGACTTCCAACCGTTGCGTGATCGGCCCATGCGCACGGAGTCGGCGTCCCGATCGCGCAGGCGGCCATCGCGCGCTGGGGCCGGCTTCGTGCTTCGGACGCAAGATCCTGCGTCGCCGCCAGAGTCCGCGTCCGGGCAGGCACCGCGCGGCGGCTCCTCAGGATGACGCTTCGAAGCAGAGGTGTGGCAACAACCCGCCCAGGATGACAAGCGTCGGGGGATGGAAAACCGGGCGGCCGATCATCCATCCCGCATGCGCAAGACAGCCCGGACCTCCCGGCCCGGGCTGCGCGCGTCAGTCATCTACTTCCGCACTCACGCACTTCCCTACTGCACGCCCGAGCCCTGCGCCTCCAGGATCTCCTCCGGGCGGTAGTCGTCGCCGATGGCGGAGAGGGTGAGCAGCAGCGCGCTCTCCTCGGCGGCGCGGATGTCGTGCGCCTCGCCGGGGCCAAAGAACAGCACCTGGCCGGCGCTGAGCCTGTACTCCTCGCCGGCGGCGCGGAAGGTGAGCGCGCCCTTGACCACCTGCAGCGTCATGGGGCTGTCGGCCTGGTGCGTGCCGATGTCGTTGCCCTCGGCCATGGCCGTAAGCACCAGGCGAAAGCGGCCGCTCTTGGCCAGCGTGCGGCCCGCGCGCCCGCTGCGGCGATACGGCTCCTCCGCCTGCAGGGCCGCGATCTGCTCCGCCAGGTCGAACGCCAGCACGGGTCCCGCGAGAGGTCGGTTGATGGAGGACATTTCCGGCTCCGGTCCTTGTGATGATTCGTGCGTCCCGCTTTCGTCCCGCCCGGGACGTGCGCGGTTCCCTCCGCAAACGCGGGACCGTCAGAAATACGCCACGAACCCCGTGTACCAGCGGCCCTCGCCCCCGTCGCCGGGCCACACGTACTCCACGCTGAGCGCGTCCTCGAACAGGCTGAGCCCGACGCCGTACGACGACCGCACGCCGTCCGTCTCCGCCGCGCCCAGCCGGAACAGCGATTCGCGCGCGTCGTCGCTCACGCTGGCCCACCCCGCGTCGCCCGACACCACCAGCGCGGGCCGCAGCGGGGGAAAGAGGAAGAAGCCCGCGCGAAACAACGGCTCCTGCCCGTACGGGGGCAGGTGGAGAAGCAGCCGCGCGCGCCCCAGCAGCGCCGTGCTCCCGCCGAACTCGTTACGCGCGTACCCCCGCAGCCCCTCGATGCCGCCAAAGCGAAAGAGGAACTGCGGCGGCGCCTCGCCGATGACCGTCCCCGCGTCGCCGCGGGCGATGAGCGTGACGTAGCGCGACGGAAAGCGCGTGGAGAGCAGCCCCGTGGCGCGCGTCACCCCAAAGTCGCCGAACCCCTGGTCCGCCGTCACCTGCGCGATGATGCCGGGGCCCACGCCAAAGGCGCCCGTGCCGCGGGCAAAGCGCAGGGTGGCCTCGGCCGCGGCGTGCGTGCCGGGCTCGGCCTTCGCCACCTCCGGAAAGTCGCCCGCGCTGCCGAAGAAGAAGCTTTCCGTGTTGCGCGACACGGAATCGTGCCGCTCCACGCGCCCGCCCAGCCGCGCCGTCCACGGGCCGCTGCGCCGCGTGGCGAAGGCCTCGGCGCCGGCCGCGTCGTAGTAGTCGCGCACGTCGTAGCCGCCCAAGGCCGCGCCCAGCGCGTAGCCCAGCTCCCACGTGAGCGGCGGGCGGAACGACGTCATGTCGCGCAGGCGGCGGTACGCGCCCACGTCGGCGCTCCACCGCGGACCGGGCTGCGTGGGATCGCCCGGGTGCCAGCGAAAGGCCAGCTCGCCGCGCGGCGTGGCTTCCGCGAAGGCCCAGCCGGCGTGCGCGTACACGCTCCAGTCGCGCGCCTCGGGGTCACGGGGCTGGATGCGCGCGCCCAGGCCCACGAACGCGCCCTCCACGCGGTTGTAGCGGAACAGGTGGTCGCCGCGCTCGTAGCGCAGGGCCACCTGCACGCCTTCCGTGCTCTCGGGCGGCCGCACGACGGCCACGAGGTCCGCGAAGTCGGCGATGTCGGTGGGCTCCGCCTCGGCCGGGGGCGCGTTCTCGAAGGCGCCGGGCCGCAGCTCCGTCACCATCCGCGCGCCGGGCTGCGGCGCGTCCCACCCCGTGTTCACCTCGAACCCGGAGAGCGTGGTGACGATGCGCACGGCCACGGCCCCCCCCAGCAGCGGCGACGCCACCTGGATCTCGCGGCGCTGGCGGTACGGCAGCCAGTACTGCCCCTCCACCAGCGCGCTCTCCAGCTCGAAGAACACGCCCGTCTCCGTCACGACGAACCGCCCGCCCCGCTCCGCGAAGCCAAAGCGCGCCCGGGCCACGGCCGCGCGGTCAAAGTCCACCCAGAAGGTACCGGCCACGAGCCGCTGCGGGCCCGTCGTGGTCTCCAGCGTCCCCGGGCGCGGGCGGACGGTCACGGGCACCAGCGTCGTCACCCCCTCGCTGGTGCGGACGCGCACGGGGGTACCGGAGCGGTAGTAGTAGAAGTCGATGCCCCGCAGGGAGAACGGGTGGATGGCCTGCGACATCTGCGTGCGCCCGCCCGGCGTGGGGCTCAGCGAGAACACGTTGATGGTGTTGCCGTACAGGTGCGGGATGATCCAGGGCGCCTCCAGCAGCGATCCCAGCGTGTACGGCGTGGGCGCCAGCATGCGCACGCGGTGGCCGTGCACCGTCTGCTGCAGGTCGCCGTCGCGCTCCCACTGCACCTCGCCCGCGAACTCGTCCACGGTCACGGGCAGCTCGCCGCCCTGCGCCGTGTCGGACTGCAGCGACAGGTAGATGACGGCGCCCATGGCCGCGCGGTAGTCGTCCAGCCCCGGCGGCACCGTGGTGCCCGTGCGGATGACGCGGTTCACGAGCTCGCGCGTGGCGTTGGAGTCCCAGATGCTGTCCGGCGCGATGGTGTCTTCGGGGAGGACGGGCGCCGGCCGCGCGGGGATGCGCGCCGTGTCGGGCCGGCCAAAGCGAAGGGTGTCGCGTTGGGCGTGCGCGGGCGCGGCCGCTCCCACCAGGAGCACCGCGCCAAGGATCGTGAGCAGCCTCATGCCGTCCGTCCGGATGGTGTGCCGGGGCGCGCTCCCGGCGCGCCCAATGTCTCGCGTGGTCGGCAAGCGCCGCGCCACGTGGATGTTACGCTCCCTGCTCCACTGGCGGAACTGCTTTCTCACGCAGAGGAAGCAGGGACGCAGAGAACTGCAACTGCTTTTCTCACGCAGAGCCGCAGAGGACGCAGAGAACTGCAACTGCATTCTCACACGGGGCCTGCGGCCAACGGAGCTAACGGTTTTCTTTTTCTGTTACCGTTGCCTCCGTTGGCCGAAGGCCCCGTGTGCCATCCTTCCGTAAAGCCATCCCGCGGGTCTGTGACGGCTACGCGCTTTACGACATGTCCGCGAAGAAGATCCTCGGATCCGTCTCATCGACAAAGCGGCGCCGTCCCCGGATGGAGGACGGCGCCGCGCGTGTGACACGGATCGGCCGGGGTCAGGCGTCGTCGGGGGACGGCGCGCGACGGCGGCGGCGGGCGGGCGGCTCCACCGGGACGGGAAAGCGGTCCAGCATCCCGTCGATCCAGTCCGGCTCGCCATGGCCGCTGCGGTGGTAGCCGTCGCGCATGCAGCGAAGCATGGCCTCGATGGCGTCGTGCCGCGCCTCGGGCGAAAGGTCGTGCACCAGCGCGCTGAGCGCCGCGTGCGCGTCCGCCTCCGTCAGCGCGGAGCTCGCGCCGCCGGCGGGCACCGCGTAGCGCAGGTACCAGTTGCGCAGGCGGTTGAGCGTGGGCAGGTACGGGGCGTTGCCGTCCAGGAACTTGCTGAGCCCCGTGGCGCTCATCCCGATCTCGCGCGACACGCTGCGCAGCGACGTGGCCTCGACCCGCGCCCGGGCCGCCTTGCGCAGCCGCGCGGTGAACGGGTCCGCTCCGCGGGCGGCCGCGGCCCCGTCGTGCATGGGCTCCGCGTCGGCGGCGCCCGTCTGTGGATTGCTGCTGTGCGCTTTCATCCGTGGTTTCCGGGAAGCAGATCTCCAGCACTCTGCGCACAGTGTATACTTGGATTGCCGTTCAGGCAACGCCCCGCGCCAACGCCGTCACTCTTCGACCGCGGCGCGCTCCACCCAGTAGATCTGCTTGTGGGCCAGCGCCTCGAACCGGCGCTGCTCCGCGTCCGCCGCCTCGCGCGATCCGAACCGCGCGATGCGAAAGCGGTTGCCGTTGTCGTCCTGCCGCCACAGCTCCCAGGGCCGCGCGGGATCGGCGTACGGCGTCGATGACTCATTCATCTCCATCCCCTGCCCCGCCGGGTCCATTTCCGTTATCGTTCCGCACGCACGTCTCCCGGCCGGCCTTCAACGCCGAGCCTTTTTGACCCATCCGCGATCCAATCATGCGCAAGACCTGGCTTTCGGCGCTGCCCCGCGCCCTGACGCTGCTCATCACCGGCGCCCTGCTGGCGGGCTGCAAGGACCCGGGCGGCGCCTCGATCGAGACGTACACGCTGGCCTCGGTCAACCAGCAGGCGCTCCCGACCACGTATCCCGATCCGCTGCTGCCCCAGGGTTTCGTCGTCACGGCGGGCGAGCTGATGCTGAAGGACGGCGGCATGCTGAGCGGCAGCTTTACCATCGCGTGCGCGCCCGGCCAGCCGGCGGGGAGCACCTGCTCGGTAACCCAGCCCCGGCAGACGTTCGCGGGCACCTACTCGCGCGAGGAAAGCTGGGTAAAGCTGGGAGATCGCTTCTATCCCGCCGAGTACGGGGAGAATTACGTGCGGTTCCGCATCTACATCCCCCAGTACGTGGGCTTCTACCCCGAGTACGACGTCCGCTTCAACCGCTGACGATCATCCGCGACGGCCGGCACCACGCGTGGCCGGCCGTCGCCGCGTCGCCTCCCCCCGATCCACATCCCCTCTGGCCTCGCACCAGGCGCGCGATTCCGCGGCAACGGACGAACGGACCGTCGGCTCCGCTGAACGAGGCGTCAGGGCGACGCGGCCGGCGCGGCGCCGGGATTCCGCATCAGCGGCTCCAGCGTTTGCCACACGTGCGCGGCGATGACGCGGTGGCCGTCCTCGTTGGGGTGGATGCCGTCCGCCAGGTTCAGCCGGCTTTGCCCCGCCACGCCGTCCAGCAGGAACGGGATGAACGTGAGCCGGTTCTCGCGCGCCAGGGCCGGGAACACGGCGTTGAACCGCTCCACGTAGCGCGGCCCCAGGTTGGGCGCGGCCATCATCCCCACGAGCACGATGCGGGCATCCGGCCGCGCCGCCTGCACCGTATCGATGATGGACTGGATGTTGGCGCGCATGGTGTCGACGTTGGCGCCCTGCAGCATATCGTTGGCGCCCGTCTCCACCACCAGCACGTCGAACGGCTGGCGGATGAGCCACGAGCGCACGCGCTGCAGGGCCGCCGCGCTCTTTTCTCCGCTGAGCCCGGCGTTCACCACCTCCCAGTCCAGGCCGGCGCTGTCGACCTTTTCCTGGATGCGGGCAGGGTACGCGTCCTCGCGCTCCAGCCCGTAGCCGTCCGTGAGGCTGGTGCCCAGGAACATCACCACGTGTTTGTTAGCGCCGGATGACGATTCCCCCTCGGCCTGGGCGGAGCCGCCGTCGGGCACCGGGGGCTGGTTGCTTTCGGCGCGGCCGCACCCAAAGATCAGGAGCGACAGGAAAAGGGCCCACAGCGGGCGGGTGTGGCGTACGAACGGCGTATCGATGCTCATCGCGGACGATCTCCAGAAAACCTACCGCAGCGGCGGACAGCCGCTGTCGGCCCTCAGAAACGTAAGCTTCCGGGTGGAACCCGGCGAGACGGTGGCCATCGTGGGCCCGTCGGGCAGCGGCAAGACGACGCTGCTGGGCCTGCTGGCCGGCCTGGACCGGCCCTCCGGCGGTCGGGTGCTGCTGGACGGCACCGACATGGGCGCCCTCTCCGAGGACGAGCGCGCCAGGCTGCGCCGGGAAAAGATCGGCTTCGTCTTCCAGTCGTTCCAGCTCATCCCCACGCTCACGGCGCGCGAGAACGTGGCCGTGCCGCTGGACCTGGCGGGGACGGCCGGCGGCGCCGCGCGCGCGGACGAGCTGCTCGAACGAGTCGGCCTGGCCGGACGCGGGCACCACTATCCCACGCAGCTCAGCGGTGGCGAGCAGCAGCGCGTGGCCGTGGCGCGCGCCTTTATCCATCGCCCGTCCATCCTCTTTGCCGACGAGCCCACGGGCAACCTCGATGCCGCCACGGGCGAGCGCGTCATCGGCCTGCTGATGGAGCTCAACCGCGAGCTGGGCACCACGCTCGTCCTGGTCACCCACGACCTGGAGCTGGCGGCCCGCGCCCGCCGCGTCATCCGCCTGGCCGACGGCGCCGTGGTGAGCGACGACCGGAGCGGATCGTGAACCTGCGCCCCCTGCTGGCCCTTTCGTGGCGCGAGAGCCGCTTCGCGCGCCGCCGGCTGCTGCTGTTCCTGTCGTCCATCACGCTGGGCGTGGCGGCGCTCGTGGCCACGCAGTCGTTCGCGGCCAACATGGCGCAGGGCGTGCGCGACCAGGCCCGCGGATTCCTGGGCGCGGACCTGAGCATCACCAGCAACCGGCCGTTCAGCCCGAAGACGACGGCGCTGCTGGACTCGCTGCGGGGTGCGCGCGTGCCCGTGGCGCGGGTGACGGCGTTCGCGTCCATGGCCCTGGCGGAGCGCACGGGCGGCGCGCGGCTGGCGCAGGTGCGCGCCACGGAGCCCGGCTATCCCTTCTACGGCGACATCGTCACGGCGCCGGCGGACGCGTGGGGACGGCTGCACGCCGGCCGCCATGCGCTGGTGGATCCCGCGCTGCTGACGGCGCTGGACGCACGCGTGGGCGACGTGCTCAGCCTGGGCGAGGGGCGCTTCACCATCATCGGTACCCTGGAAAAGGTGCCGGGCTCCGTGGGCGTGGGCGCCCTGTTCGCGCCGCGCGTGTACATCCCCGCGGCGTACCTGGGGGAGACGCAGCTCATCCGCTTCGGCAGCCGCGCGGACCACGAGGCGTACGTGCGGATCCCCGCCCCGCAGGCCGAGGCCATCGTGGACGGGCACAGCGGCGCCCTGCGCCCCGAGCGCGTGCGGATGGAGACGGCGGGCGAGCAGCAGCAGGACCTGAACCGGGCCCTGGGCCGGCTGGGCAGCTTCCTGGCGCTCGTCGGCACGTTCGCCCTGCTGCTGGGCGGCATCGGCGTGGCGAGCGCCATGGGCGCGTACATGGCGCAAAAGCGCGACACGGTGGCCACGCTGCGCTGCCTGGGCGCCACGGCGCCGCAGGTGATCGTCGTCTACCTGGTCCAGGCCGTGGTGATGGGGCTCATCGGCGCCACGCTGGGGACCGTCATCGGCCTGGCCGTGCAGTGGGTCCTGCCGCGGCTGCTGGCGGACCTGCTCCCCGTGGAGGTGCAGACCGCGCTCAGCTGGCCGGCCGTGTCCACGGGCATCGGCATCGGGGTGTGGATCGCGGCCGCGTTCGCGCTCCTTCCGCTCATCGCCACGCGGCGCATCTCGCCCCTGCAGGCCATCCGCCGGCGGGTGGAGGAGGACGACACGCCCCGGCGTGACGGGTGGACGTGGGCGGGATGGGCGCTGCTGGCGGCCAGCATCGTGGGCCTCATCCTCTTCCAGGCCGGCGAGCTGGGGACGGGACTGGGCTTCGCGGGCGGCGTGGCGGCCACGCTGCTGGCCCTGTGGCTCTCCGCGTGGCTGGTGACGAAAGCGGCCCGCCGCGCGCCCACGCGGGCCATCAGCTACCCCGCGCGGCAGGGGATCGCCAACCTGTACCGGCCGGGGAACCAGACGCGCGTCGTGGTCCTGGCGCTGGGCTTCGGCGTCTTTCTGCTGGCTGTCGTCTACCTGATGCAGAGCAACCTGCTGCGCCCCCTGCGGGTGGACGCGCAAAGCCAGGGCAACCTGCTGCTGTTCGACGTGCAGCAGGACCAGGAGGCGGGCGTCACGGGCATCCTGGCGCAGGGCGGCACGCAGGTGCTGCAGCGCGCGCCCATCATCCCCATGCGCATCCAGGCCATCAACGGCGTCCCCGCCAGCCGCCTGGCGCCTGACTCGCGCGGCGGCGACGACGCGTCCGCCGACAGCGCGGGCGCGCGGGACGGCACGGAGCGGCGCGGCAACGGCCCGCCGGGCGACGGCGACGCGCCGGAGGGATGGGCCGTGCGGCGGGAGTATCGGTCGACGTACCGCGACACGCTGGTGGATTCGGAGCAGCTGCTGCGCGGGCGGATATGGCGCCCGGGCGAGGGCGGGCCGGGCGCGGACGGCGTGGCGCAGGTGTCGATGGACGTCGCCGTGGCCGAGGACCTCAAGGTGGACGTGGGCGACATCATCACCTGGGACGTGCAGGGCGTGCGCATCCGCACCCGCGTCACCAGCATCCGCGAGGTGGACTGGCAGCGCCTGGAACCCAACTTCTTCGCGGTCTTCCCTACCGAGGTGCTGAACGCCGCCCCGCAGACGTGGGTGATGCTGGCCCGCGCGCCGGGAGCGGAGGCGCGCGCCGTGGCCCAGCGCGACGTGGTGCGGCGCTACAGCAACGTGGCCGTGCTGGACCTGACGGCCATTCAGCAGGCGCTGGACGAGGTGCTGGGGCGCGTGGCGGCCGTCATCCGGTTCCTGGCCGCGTTCAGCGTGGTGACGGGCTTCGTCGTCCTCCTCGGCGCCGTGCTGACGGGCCGGCTGCAGCGCATCCGCGAAAGCGTGCTGCTGCGCACGCTGGGCGCCACGCGCCGGCAGATCGCCCGCGTGCTGCTGGCGGAGTACCTCACGCTGGGGCTGCTGGCCAGCCTGGCGGGGATCCTGCTGGCGGTGGGCGCGGGGTGGGCCCTGGCAAAGTGGCTGTTCGAGGTGGAGTACGCCGTGCCCGTGCTGCCGCTGCTGTGGCTCACGCTGGCCGTGACCGCGCTCTCCGCCGCCGTGGGGCTGATGGCCAGCCGCGAGGTATTTCGCCACACGCCGCTCGAGGCGTTGCGCGAGGAGTGATGCGCGCAAGCTGGCTCCTGGCGCTCCTCCTGGCGATCGCCGCGCCCGCCGCCGCGCAGGTGCCGGATACGCTCTCGTCCGCGGACCGCGCGGCGATCGTCGCGCGCGTCCTGCAGGCGCGCCGGGCCGAGCTGCACGACCGCGTGGAGGTGGACACGGCGAGCCTGACGCGCGTGCTGGGCACGCCGCCGGGCCGCGTGCCCGCGCTCGCGCCGCTGCCGCCCGCCCCCCGCGACGCGGACGGCCGATGGGCGATCACGGAGGTGGAGCTCCAGCCGGACGGCGACGTGCTCGTCCGCGCGGACCGGCTGGAAAGCGGCGGATCGGCGCGGCGGGAGACCTACCGCCTGCGCCGAACCTGCGCGGCGGGCGGGGCGTGCGGATGGTGGCTGGTGGACATCCGCCTGCACGACTTCGAGAGCAACGACGTCGTCCCGCCGAAAGATTAAGATTTTCGGATCGGAGCGTATCGCGCGGTGGCGGCTGAGGAGGGCCTCCGCGTTCGATGGACCCCAGCCCCCGCGCGACCTCCGCGCGGGGGCTGTTTCTTTGTTCAGCTTGGGATGAGAAACCGTACACCCGCGTGGCGCAAAACGTGAGAAATCACGCCAAAGTGCAGGCGTTGTGCAGGTTTTGAGAGGGTGTTACCGTTGAGGCCCGAGAGTGGTGGGGAGGGTACGGAGACAGCGAGGTGCGCATGCAGATAGGAACCGGGATCTACACGCCGTCCGACGCCGCGGCGCTCCTGCACGAGCGGCCGGAGACCGTGCGCCGCTGGGCGTACGGCTACCAGCGCAAGCGGGCTGCGGGGCACGTGGCCCATCCGCCGCTCATCCACACGGAACTGCCCACCGTGGAGGGCCAGGACGCGCTCACGTTCGTGGAGCTCGTCGAGCTGCTGTACATCCGCGCCTTTGAGCGGGCGGGCGTCTCCTGGAAGCTTATCAAGGACGCCGCCGCCGTGGCCGCGCGCATGTTCTCCACGCGCCACCCGTTCGCCCTCCGGCAAGTGTACGTCGATCCACACCGCGTGTACGGCGCCGTGCGCGAGGACGACGGCTCCGAGTCGCTCGTGGAGCTGGTGGGCCACGGCCAGCACGCCATGCCGTCGCTCGTAAAACCGTACCTGGAGCAAATCGACTTCGGCCCCAACGACGTGGCGCGGCGCTGGTGGCCCCTGGGCCGCGACGGCGGCGTGGTGGTGGACCCGCTCATGGCGTTCGGCGCGCCGGTGGTGGCGCAGGCGGGCATGCGGGTGCAGGCGCTCGCCAGCGCCTATGATGCCGAGGTGCCGGCGTTCGGCGCGGACGGGGCCGTCAACCGCGTGGCGTGGACGTACGACATCGAGCCGGCGCACGTGGACACTGCTCTCCGGTTCCGGGAATGGCTCAGAGCGGCGGCCTGACGTTCTTCCTGGACGAGAACATGCCCCGGCGGCTGGCGGCGGCCCTGCGTGAGCAGCTGGGCGAGAACGCCACGCACCTGTACGACCACTTTGGCCGCACGGGCGTGCTGGATCCCGAGGTGCTGCGGTTCGTGGGCGAGCGCGGATGGCTGCTGGTGAGCCGCGACCGCAAGATCATGCGGCGGCCCCACGAGCGAAGTGTGATCGAGCAGATGGGGATCGGCGCGTTCTTTCTCAAGGACAGCCTGGACGACCTGTGCTCCATCACCCGCGCCATCGTCCACAACTGGCCCGAGATGAAGCGTTACGCCCGCACCCGCGAGCGCCCGTTCGCGCTGCTGCTGCGCGAACGCGGCATCGTGCGGCTGGGCAACCGCCACATCCGCTGACCGATCGTCCTCCTCGGCGCGGAATGCGTTGCGTGACAATGCGCTAACCCGCTTCTAATCCGCCGTTTCGATCCCGACGACGGATCGGGGGTATCCAATGCCGGGCGCGAGAAACAACGCGCCACGACCACTGTGGGGAGTAGCCCGCCGAGCGCGCCCGGGAAAGCCGGGGCCGCGCCGGACCGGCCGCCGTCATGACGGAGCGTCACCGCTCCCGGCGGCCGGAGGACAACCGGGGCGAGACCACTGCGCGAGCACGCACCCCGTGCCGGCAGGGTCTCGCCCTTTTCGCGCGCGTACGCCTGCCGCACGCACCTGGACCGTGGAGGACGCTGGATGCTGATGATTCTCATGATGGGCGCGCTGGCCCTGGCCGGCGTGGGCGCCGCGCGGCTGACGGCCCGCGCGTTCGCCGCCGAGCACCTGGTGCTGCTGCGGGCGCACGGGGAGGAGGCGTGGCTCTTTGAGCGCGACGGCGACGGGCGCTACCACCGCCTGCCGCTGTCGGGGCTGCCGGGTGCGCTGCGCCGCTTTGCCTGCGGCGTGCCCGCCACGGCGCGCCTTCGCGCGGACGTCTGACGGGAGAGAAGGAACCTGAGCAGGAAAGGAGAACCCATGAGCAACCTCAAGGTTTTCGTGCTGATGGCCGGGCTCACGGCGCTCTTTGGGGCGCTGGGCGGGTTCATCGGCGGGCAGGCGGGGATGATGATGGCGCTGGTGTTCGCCGCGGTGATGAACGTGGCCATGTACTGGGGCAGCAGCACCATGGTGCTGCGGATGTACCGCGCCCGCGTCGTCACGCCGGCGGAGGCGCCGGAGCTGTACGCCATGGTGGACACGCTGCGCCGGCGCGCCCGGCTGCCCATGCCCACGGTGGCCATCGCGCCGCACGCGCAGCCCAACGCGTTCGCCACGGGCCGCAACCCGCAGAACGCCGTCGTCTGCGTGACGGAGGGGCTGCTGCAGCTGCTTTCGCGCGACGAGGTGGAGGGCGTGGTGGCGCACGAGCTGGCGCACATCAGGAACCGCGACATGCTGCTGCAGACCGTGACGGCCACGCTGGCCGGCGCCATCGGCAACCTGGCCAACTTCGGCCTGTTCTTCGGCGGGGGCGACGAGGATGACAACCCGCTGGCGCTGCTGGGGATGGCCATCCTGGCGCCCGTCGCCGCCATGATCGTGCAGATGGCCATCAGCCGGCAGCGCGAGTTCCAGGCGGACGCCGTGGGCGCGCAGATCAGCGGCCGGCCGCACGCGCTGGCCAACGCGCTGCGCCGGCTGGAGAGCGGCGCGCGGCAGATCCCCATGCACGTGGCGCCCGCCGCGGCGCCCCTGGCGATGGTGAACCCGCTGGCGGCCCTGCGGGGTGGTGGCGTGGCCCGCCTGTTCAGCACCCACCCGCCCACCATGGAGCGCGTGCTGCGGCTGGAAGCCATGGAGGAGCAGATGGAGCGCGGCGGGCTTCTGGCGGCGTAAGCCGGAGCGGGGATCGTGGGATTAGCGGATCGCTCGATCTTCGGAACGCGGCTCAGCAGATCGGCAGATTGGTGATCCGGAAAGAGCGGAGTCCCGTCGCTGCGCGACGGGGGGCCCTCTCCCCCGACTGCCTTTTTGCTCGTTCCTCGCAACGGCGGTCGACCCCTCCCCCCAACTTCGGGGGAGGGGTTTTGCGTTGGGCTGGGTTTTCGCTCCCGGGCGCGCAATCCGTAAGGGCAGCTTCTGTTGCTCGCCCGTGCTGTCATTCTTCGGTCGGCCGGAGTGCGAGATCCCGCCCGTGCGCTGAGTTCGCGCGCGAGGGATCGTGCACGGGCGAGGACAGCGCGCGGCGCGACCAGATTCTTCAGTCGGCGCCATCCGTCACGGGCGAGATCCAGCCGGCGCCTCCTTCAGAATGACAACACACATGGGACAGCCCGCGCGACGCGTTTTTCCACTTGCACTTGGCACTTGGCACTTGGCACTTGGCACTTTCACCCCCGTGCCGCTAACAGAGCCCTAACTTCGGCCGTTCGAACTATCGAAACCCGGACGGCATCCCACCCGTCATCCGGATGAGCGGCGCTCAGGCCGCTCCATCATCCGCAGCACCGCACACTACGGAGCATCGCACGATGCGCAGTGCCCTCGCCCTCGCCGCGTCCCTGGCCATCGCCGCGCCGGGGCTGGACGCGCAGTCCACCCCGCAGGCGTCCGCCTCCACCGGCGAGGGGCGGCGTCAGGCCCAGGCCGCGCGCACGGCGCAGCCCCCGCACATCGACGGCGTGCTGGACGACGACGCGTGGCGTCAGGCGCAGCCCATCACCGATCTCATCCAGCGCGCGCCCAACCCCGGCGCCCCGTCCACGCTGCCCACCGAGGCGCGCATCCTGTACGACGACGGGGCCGTCTACGTGGCCATGCGCATGCACGACCCCGCGCCCGACAGCATGGTGGCCCCGCTGGGCCGCCGCGACCTGGCCGGCATCTCGTCGGAGTGGGCGCACGTGATGATCGACAGCTACAACGACAAGCGCACGGCGTTCCGCTTCAGCGTGAACCCGCGCGGCGTGCAGAAGGACGCGTTCCACAGCAACGACACCAACGAGGACCTGGGTTGGGACGCCGTGTGGGAATCCGCCGCGCGCGTGGACAGCGCCGGGTGGACGGTGGAGTACCGTATTCCCCTGTCGCAGCTGCGGTACAGCGGCACGGAGGGCGAGCAGACGTGGGGCATCCAGGTGTCGCGCGAGATCGCGCGGCGCAGCGAGATCGCCGACTGGAGCGCCATCCGCCCCGACCGCAACGGCTTTGTCTCGCAGTTCGGCGAGGTGAGCGGCATTCGCGGCATCCGCAGCGCGCGGCGGCTGGAGGTGCTGCCGTACTCCGTGGCCCGCGTGACGCGCGCGCCGGGCTCGGACGCGGACCCGTTCTGGAACCGGAACGACGGGTTTGGCTCCGTGGGCGCGGACGTGAAGTACGGCCTGACGTCGGACCTGACGCTCACGGCCACCATCAACCCCGACTTTGGCCAGGTGGAGGCGGACCCGTCGGAGGTGAACCTGTCCGCGTTCGAGACGTTCTTCCAGGAGCGCCGCCCGTTCTTCACGGAAGGATCCGACATCTTCGGCTTCGACGTGGGGTTTCCGTACGGGGTGCGGGGCGCGCAGTTCGGCAACGACCAGCCGTTCTACTCGCGCCGGCTGGGCCGCCAGCCGCAGGGCGGCGCGCCCGGGAACGCCCTCTTCACCAGCGCGCCCGAGGCGACGACCATCCTGGGCGCGGCCAAGCTGTCCGGAAAGACGCGCGGCGGGTGGTCCATCGGCCTGCTGGACGCCGTCACGGCGCGCGAGGACGTGCGCTTTCTCACGGCGGACGGGCGCGACGCGCTCGTGGCGGAGCCGCGGACCAACTACGCGGTGGGCCGCGTGATCAAGGACTTCAATGGTGGCCGGAGCGCCATCGGGGCCATCGCCACGGCCACACACCGCGACCTGGACGGGGCGGACGCGCTCTCGTGGCTGCCCTCGTCCGCGTACCTGGCGGGGATCGACGGACGCCACCGTTTCGGCGGCAACGACTACGAGGTGAGCGGCGCCGTCATGGGCACGCACGTGGCCGGGACGACGGACGCCATCACGGCCATCCAGACGCGCGCGGGCCACTACTACCAGCGGCCGGATGCGGACCACCTGTCGCTGGACCCGGACGCGACCACGCTGGACGGGTGGATGGCGCGGGGGAGCGTGGAAAAGGTGGGCGGCGGGCACTGGCGGGGCGGCGTGTACACCCACGCGCGCTCGCCGGGGCTGGAGATGAACGACCTTGGCTACGTGCGCAACGCCGACTGGGCGCTCGCGGGCGCGCGCCTGGGCTACGTGGAGTTTCGCCCGGGGCGCGTGGTGCGCGGCTGGGAGGCGGGGCTGCACGGGTGGAGCGGATGGAGCTTTGGCGGCGAGCGCCTGTCCACGGGGATGAACGCGGGCACCGAGATCCGCTACCAGAACAACTGGGGCCAGTGGATGAACGTGAACCACGAGTTCCAGGCCCTGCGCGCGGACGTTCTGCGCGGCGGCCCGTCGTTCGTGGGGCCGGCGTACAGCAACTTCGAGACGGGCTTCTGGACGGACGGACGCCGGCGCGTGAGCGCGGACGCGTGGGCAGGCGGGTGGAACGAGTGGGGCACGAGCGGCGGCGGCTGGTTTTCGGGCGCCAACGTGAACGTGCGTCCCACGTCCCGCATCCAGCTCTCGGCCGGCCCGCGCGTGAACGTATCGCACGACCCGTGGATCTTCGTGGCGGAGGGGCGCACGCAGGCCGGCGCGTCGCACTACGTGTTCGGCGACATCCGCAACCGCAGCGTCTCGCTCAGCACGCGGGTGAACTACGCGTTCACGCCCCGGCTTACGCTGGAGCTGTACGCGCAGCCGTTCGTGGCCGCGGGCGAGTACGGCGGGTTCAAGGAGGTGGCGGACGGGCACGCCGAGACGTTCGGCGGCCGGTTCCGCGTGTACGCCGAGGGCACGGAGATCGACGCGGGTGAGCCGGATGCGTACGGCGTGCGGCTGGACGGCGCGGGCGAGCCGGACTTCACCTTCGGCAACCCGGACTTCAACTTCGAGGAGCTGCGCACCAACGCCGTGCTGCGCTGGGAGTACCGTCCGGGGAGCGCGCTGTTCGTCGTCTGGAGCCATGGCCGCAGCCACTTTGGCCGCGACGGCTCGTTCCAGCTGGACCGCGACGTGGGCCGCCTGTTCGACGACGCGCTGGCGCCGCCCACCAACGTGCTGCTGGTGAAGGTGAACTACTGGCTGAACCTCTAGGGAATAGGTGATAGGGAATAGGGAATAGCCTGCAACTGCGGGTTGCAGGGGGACAGCCAGCAACCGCGCGGATCAGCCCGCCTTCGGCCAGCGTGCCGGGGGCGGGCTTTTCTTATTTCACAGATTCGCGGAGCCGGCTTCGCGGGAGGAGACGGCGCCCGGCAGGGGCTGGGGTACTCTGCGCCCTCTGCGGCTCTGCGTGAGAAATGCAGTTGAAGTTGATCCATCAAGGAGCCGTGAAGCACCGGCACCGCAACCGGTTGGACAAGCCTTGTAGAAGAGGCTCGCGCACTGTGTGCACCTGCGGTGCGGTCTTTGCGAGTAGCTGCCCGACGCTCCCGCCGCGTCCGCGCCAGACCCGGGCTGGAGTTTAGGCAGAATCCAAGGCCTGTTCGGACGGTGTCCGCAAAGGCCCTCCCGCCCACCCGGTTCCAAGCATTGCATGAAGCTGGTGATCTTCGGGCTCACCGTCAGCTCGTCGTGGGGCAACGGGCACGCCACGCTCTGGCGGGGGCTGTGCAAGGCGCTCGCGGCCCGCGGGCACGACGTGGTGTTCTTTGAGCGCGACGTGCCGTACTACGCCATGAACCGCGACCTGTGGGAGCTGCCCGGCGGCACCCTGGTCCTTTACCCCGACTGGGAGCAGAACCTCGCCACGGCCCGCGCCCACCTGGCCGACGCCGACGTGGCCATGGTCACCTCGTACCAGGCCGACGGCGTGGCGGCCACGGAGCTCGTCCTGGAGTCGCCCGCGGCCGTCAAGGCGTTCTATGACCTGGACACGCCCGTCACGCTCGACGCGCTGGCATCCGGGAAAGACGTTGCCTACCTGGGCCCGCGCGGCCTGCGCGACTTTGACCTCGTGCTGAGCTACACGGGCGGCGCGGCGCTGGACGAGCTGCGGACAAAGCTGGGCGCCCGGCGCGTGGCGCCCCTGTACGGCCACGTGGACCCGGACGTCCACCGCCCCGTCACCGCGGACGAGGACTACCGGGCGGACCTGTCGTACCTGGGGACGTACGCGGAAGACCGGCAGGCGGCGCTGGAGCGGCTCTTCCTCCGGACGGCGCGGGAGATGCCGGACCGGCGCTTTCTCATCGGCGGCGCGCAGTATCCGCAGGAGTTTCCCTGGACGGACAACACCTGGTTCCGCAAGCACATGCCGCCGAAGTTCCACCCGGCCTTCTTCAGCTCGTCGCGGTTCACGCTCAACGTCACCCGGCGCGCCATGGCCGAGATGGGATGGTGCCCCAGCGGCCGGCTGTTCGAGGCGGCGGCGTGCGGGTGCCCGGTGATCAGCGACGCGTGGGATGGGCTGGACGCCTTCTTTTCGCCCGGCGAAGAGATCGTCATTGCGCGCGACACCGACGAC
>NZ_DASURI010000388.1:0-4377 GCF_036280135.1 Longimicrobium sp. | reverse complement strand
TGCCCTGCGGTCGTGTCGCTCATGGGGCCTCTCTGTGGTTGCGGTCGGGTTCCGGGGTCGTCAACTCGGGAGATCAGGGGCGGCGCGTCAGCCCACGTCCAGGCGCCGCACGGCGCCGCTGCCGGGGCGCGCGTCCATCCGCCCGCCGGGCGCCAGCTCGAAGGCGCCAAAGTCCAGCACCCACGCCTGGCCCGTGTGGGGGTGAAAGGCCACGTCGATGGGGCGATGCAGCGCGGGGACGTCCGCCACGGGGTGCGCCGTCCACGTCCGCGTGTCGATGCGCACCACCGTCCGCCCGCTGCGCGGATTGGTGGGCGACGTCATGGGCACCTCGTCGCCGAACAGCGTCATCAGCAGGTCTCCCGCGAACGGGCCGTCCGCCGGGAACACGCCGAACTTGCACGCGGACGAGTTCAGGGGCAGCTCCATCAGGGGCCGCTCCGGCGGCGGCAGGGCGTCGTGGTTGGCCAGGATGAACGTCGGCGCCGCGCCGCGCGTGGGGGTGAAGCGCGGGTCCGTGACGGGCACGCCGCCCACGAAGTCCGGCCAGCCGTACCACGCGCCCCGGCGCACGTCGAACACAAGCTCCGGCACGCCGGCGATGGGGCGGCTGCCGCGGTCGTCCGAGCCCTGGTCCGTGGCGATCAGGCGGCCGTCGGAGAGAAATCCCAGCCCGAACGCGTTGCGGATGCCCCAGGCGAACACCTCCAGCCCGCTGCCGTCGGGGTGGCAGCGCAGCACGGCCGCCGTGGCCGGCACCCCCGCGGGGACGTGCTGACCGGCTTCCGTCGGTGTCCCGAACGGGACAAAGGCGCCCGTGACGGCCCGCGCCTCCGGCCCCTCCAGCGGGTCCGCTGTCTGCACGTTCACCCCCGTGAGCACCACGTCCATCCCCGGCACGTCGTGCGGATGGGGAAGCTGCTTGAGCCAGGCCAGGTCGTACGCGTCCAGCCCCACGATGCCCAGGTTGGTCATGGCGCCCTGGCCCCAGTACAGCATGCCGTCCGGACCCACGGCGATGGTGTTCACGTGGTAGTTGCCGCGCCCCGGCAGCCCGTCCACCACGGTCGTCCGCTCGCCGTCCACCGTCAGGCGGCTGATGCGGCCGGGAAAGCCGCCTTCGGCCACGTAGAAGGCCCCGTCGTGCCAGGTGAGCCCGTTCACCGGTTCGCGCAGGCCGGCGGCGACCACGTCCGCGCCGCCGTCGTCGCGCAGGCGCAGCACGCGTCCGCCGCGCGGCGCCCCGCCAAACGGCAGGCCGCTTTCGGCCACGTACGCGCGGCCCTCGTCGTCGAACGCCAGGCTGGTGGGAAAGTGCAGCCCCGTGGCCACGGGGGCGGCGGGCGGCGCCAGCACGTCCGTCATGCGCCCCCCCGCGCCAGGGAGACCAGCCCCATCACCATCAGGAACGCGCCGCTCCACGCCTCGGCGCGGGCGGGGAGCCAGCGCCGCACGGTGGCGCCGGCGAACAGCCCGGCCAGGCACAGGGCCCCGCTCACGGAGCCCACGACGGCGGCGGAGAGCAGCACGGGGTAGCCCGCGCTGCCCAGCCCCACCCCCGCGAACAGGTTGTCCAGGCTGAGCGAAAGGGGCAGGCCCAGGATCATCCAGCCTCCGTCCACGGCCCGCTCCGCCGCGCCATCGTCCTCGCGCAGCGCCTGCCACAGGATGACGGCGCCGCACGCCAGCAGCACCAGCGGCCCCACGGTCTGCAGCACGGGGAGCGCGCGCCGCAGGGCGCCGCCCACGGTGAGCCCCACGAGCGGCATGAGGGCTTCGCACGCCGCGAAGGCCGCGGCCAGCGTCCACAGCCGGCGCCCGCGGGGGCGCGCCACGCCCAGGGCCGCGGACACGTGCAGGTTGTCCAGCCCCGCCAGCACCCCGAAGACGGCGAGCTCCACCATCAGGCGGTCCCCGTCGTGGACGCCGTCCCCGTGCCGGACGCCGTGCCCGAGCCGGACGAGGGCGGGAAGCCGTAGATGCGCAGCACGCCGCCGTCGCGCCCGTTGATGAGGGCGCCGGCCACCACGTAGGTGCCGTCGGACGCGGGACCCATGCAGTAGCCGTAGCCGCCGTTGAGCCCCAGCGTCTGCTGGCCCAGGTCGTCCTTCCACAAGGCCGCGCCCGTGACGCTGTCAAAGGCGTACAGCGAGATGTTCTGCGTGGCCACGAAGACCACGCCGTTCACCACCATGGGCGAGCCCACGGAGCCCTCGCCGGGGTTCTGGAACATCTGGTCGCCCGCCAGGCCCAGGGCCGGCGGGTCCGGCGCCGGGTTGGAGCCCGCGTAGCGGGACACGGTCACGTTGCCCTGCGTGGTGGGGAACGTGTAGTTGGCCATGGGCCAGTTGGCCGCGTTGGCCACCGACGGGTCGTCCAGCGTGTTCTTGGAGTTGGGCGTCCAGTCCAGGGCGCGCATGAACGGCGTGCTCTCGTAGTCCAGCCCGGGCGAGGCCGCGTGGTAGTTGGGCCCGCCCAGCCCCACGAACAGCCGCCCGTTCACGGGGTCCACGGCCGGCGCGCCAAAGGGCCCCGAGTAGTTCTCGCCCGCGTTGGCGGGAGCGTTGGACTCCTCGTTTGAGGGCGTGGGCGGCGCCAGGCCCTGGTTGGCCGGGTGCGGATCCACCGTGGGGATCTGGGCCCCGTTCACGTCGTACGGCAGCAGCTGGCGCTGGGCGACGAACCCGAGGTTTTCGTCCAGCACGAACAGGGTGCCGTTCTTGTTGGCCACCGCCACCCGCTTTTGCCCCTCCTGCACGTACAGGATGGGCGATCCGCCAAAGTCGACGTCCATGTCGTTGGGGCGGTAGCTGGTGTCCTGCGTGGGGGCATACACGTTCACCAGCGCGCCCGTGGTCGCGTCCAGCGAGATCACGGCGTACGTGTACGGCTGGGGAAAGACGGGCCCCTTGCCGCCGGCCGTGGGCAGGCCCTTGTCCACGCCGTTTTGCGGGTTGCCCGTGCTCAGGTACAGCCGGTTCAGGTCCGCGTCGTACGCGATGCAGCTCCACACGGAGCCGCCGCGCACGGCGTTGGTGTCGTCCATGGCCGTAAAGCCGGGGAGCACCGTGCCGCGCACCACGGACTGCGGGATCTGGTTGGGCTGGTTGGGCGTGCCGGCGTGCGTCACGTTACCGTCGGGGTCGTACTGGGGGGGATCGAACTGCGAGGTGCAAAAGATCCACTTTACCTTGCCGGTCGTGCCGTCCAGGCAGTAGACGAAGCCGAACAGCGCCGGGTTCTCGCCCTCGCCCATCCCCACGTACACGTCGCCGTTGGCCACCAGCGGCGACGACCACCCGGCGGCGGGCGGCGCGTCCTCGCCCCCCATGTCGTTGGTGACGGGCTGGTTCTGCACGGGGTCGGCGTAGCGCAGGTCCGTGATCCACGCCACGGACAGGTCCGCCTCGTTCAGGCAGTAGAACTTGCCGTTGAAGGCGCTGAAGTACACGTAGCCGTTCGCGACGGCCGGCGTGCACCCCATGCCCGTGAACCCGTGCGTGTCGCGCTCGCCAATGGGGATGTCCCACGTGTAGGTGGCCGCCACGGTGCCGTCGGCCAGCGACACCTTGCAAAAGGTGCCGCCCAGGGCGCCGTACGCGGCCTTGCTGTTGGAAAGCCCCACGTACGCGTAGCCGTTGGTGACGGCGGGCACGGAGAGAATGGGGCCGCCCAGCTGCAGGGTGTGCAGCGTCTGCAGCTGCGGCGCGTTCTGGGGGGTGATGACCGTGCTGGGCACGTAGCCCCCGTGACCGGGGCCGTTCTGGTACATCCACCACCCCTGCGGGGTGTCGTTGGCCGCCATCCGATTTGTCCTTTCGCTCGCGTGGTGCGCGGCCGCCCGGCCGCCGCGCCGTCATCCGTCTCTCGTCCCGCCCGACCCGCGTTCCTGCGATTCCGTCGATTCACTGCGATTCTGTCGAGCCCACGCGAAGCGCCCCCTCCGCTCGCCCAGGCTCGCACCTCCCCCCAAAACCCCTGGGGAGGTTGAACATCGAATTCCACCCCGTCCAGCTCAGCGCACGGGCTGGATGCAGAAGGCGCGCTGTCTGGAACCCGCGTCCGCGATGCGTCATCCTGAGGGAGCGCCCGCTCACACCCTGACCGTGCACATCACCCCGGGCGCGACCGAAGGATCTTGTGTGCGAGACTCGGAGGCGGATTCCGCGCACGAGGGTCGCCCTCGAGCTTCGCGGGCAAGATCCTTCGTCGCCGCCAGAGATCACGCACGGACAAGAATCCGCGCGGCGGCTCCTCAGCAACTGTGTTTCAGACGGTGGCCGCGATCGCCGGATTCCAGGGTGTATTCGTGCGCGCCATCGTGTTCAGGATCACCAGCAGCTTCCGCAGACACGCGATCATGGCAACCTTGAACGG
>NZ_DASURI010000387.1:0-14480 GCF_036280135.1 Longimicrobium sp. | reverse complement strand
ATCTACGGCGCCACGCCCGCCACGCTCAACGGCGCGGGCCGGGTGGCCATCCCCTCGCACACCTGGAAGGTGATCGTGGTGATGAACGGCGGGCAGGGGCTGGCCGACGTCACCAGCGCCTCGTCCATCCAGGTGATCGCCGTCAACATGCCCAACGTCGGCGGCATCCAGGCCAACGACTGGCCCATGTACCGCACCACGGTGGATGCCATCGAGGCGGCCACGGGCTACGACCTGCTGTCGGCCCTGCCCGATGCCATCGAGGCGGCCGTGGAGGCCGCGCAGTAGCACGCCGCGACCCGTCCGCCGGGGCCCTTCCCCCGGCGGACGGCGCGGTCCCTGATACAAATCGACGTATCAGCCCTTGCCTTTGCGGGGGACGGATACGAAATTAGGCGCGCAACGACTGCCTGCCCGTGCCGTCCCACCCGCACGGAGGCCGCCGGTCCCTCCCGGCGCCGTCCCATCCCATCGCTTCCCACGAAAGTCGACCCATGCAGAGTGTCCGCGTTCCCCAGCGGCTCGCAGCATCCGCGTTCCTGATGGCGGCCCTCGCCGCCTGCGCCGACCAGCCCGTGGGCTCGGTGGCGGCGCGCGACCTGGTTCCCGAGACGGTCCTTGCCGCCTTTGACTGCACGGCCACCCGCGAGGCCATGCAGTGCACGTCCCTGCGGCCCGGCATGGGCGACGCCCGGGGCGTGGTCATGGGCGGACAGAACGTGACCGTGCGGCTGGCGTCGAGCAACGCATCGTACAACGCGCAGACCGAGACCTTCAGTGTCGACGTCACCGTTCAAAACTTGATGAACGAGGCCATCGGCACCCCCGACGGTGTGACGCCCGATCCGGCCGGCGTGATGGTGTTCTTCATGGCGGAGCCCAACCCCACGGGCGGCTCGGGCGAGATCACCGTGGACAACGCGTCCGGCACGGCCTTCTTTACGAGCGCGAACCAGGCGTACCATACGTACAACGAGGTCCTGGACAAGAACGAGGTCTCGCCGCCCAAGACGTGGCAGTTCCACATGCCGTCCACGGCCACGGGCTTTCGCTTCACGGTGGCCCTGGAGACGTCGGTGCAGCCCCTGCTGGTGATCAACGAGGTGCTGGCGAACCCCGCGAACTTCAACGCGAACCCCGACGTCTCGGGTGAGTGGTTCGAGATCTACAACGGCGGCACGCGCCCGGTGGACCTGCAGGGCCTGGTGATCGCCGACTCGGCCGCCTCCGGCCGCCGCCCGTACCACCTGATCGCCAGCTCCGTCGTCGTGCAGCCCGGCGGGTACGCGGTCCTGGGCAACAACGGCAACACCACCACCAACGGCGGCGTGACCGTGGACTACGCCTACGGCGCGGCGATGGCGCTGGCCAACAGCCTGGACGCCGTCAAGATCGCGCGGGTGGTGGGCACGGACACGCTCACCATCGACCGCGTGCAGTACTCCCAGGCGTCGACCTCGGCCAAGGACGGCATCAGCCGCGAGCTCACCAACCCGGCGCTGGACAACAGCAACATGGACGGCAGCAACTGGGGCGACGCGACCGTGACGTCCGTGTACGGTGCCGGCGGCCGCGGCACGCCCAAGGCGCAGAACTCCACGTACGTGCCCTGAGCCGGCTCATCCGCCGATCGGCAAGCACGAAGCCCCGGCGCCATCTCGGCGCCGGGGCTTCGTTCTTCTTCCAGCATCAACGGAAAACCTGCTTTCACGCAGCGGGAGCAGCGGGAGCAGCGGGAGCAGCGGGAGCCGGGTATCCCCGCCGGTCCGCGCGGCCGCCGTGCCCGGAACGGGGTTGCCCCCGGAGCGTGCGGCCTGGACACTTTCGCCCGAACCGGGTGCGCGGAGTTGACCAATGGGACGCGTGCTGCGAGAATTGGTTGCAGCCGCAGAGAGGGAGACCGGGTCTGCTCCCCCGCCGTCGGCACTCGCCGCGCGACGGCGCCAACCCCACCGTTACGCATCGCGCGTGGGCAGGACCTTTGTCGGAGCCGCGGGATCCAGCCGGTTCCATCCCTCATCCACCCGTGGTCCTACCGCTCATGCACAGCTCCCTTCCTGGCGCCGCCCGCACGGGACGGCTCCTGGCCCTGGCCGCCGTCACCCTGGCGATGGCGGCGTGCTCCGACCAGATCGCGGCCCCCGGCGGCGAGCCGCTGGCCACGGTGCCCGAGACGACGCTGCAGATGTTCGACTGCACCGCCACGCGTGAGTCGATGAGCTGCGCGCCCCTGGCCCCCCGCACGGGCGACGCCCGCGGCGTGATCCTGGGCGTCCAGAACGTGTCCGTGCGCCTTGCGTCCAGCAACGCCGGCTACAACCCCGGGACGGAGATCTTCAGTGTCGACGTCACCGTGCAGAACCTGCTGAACGAGGCCATCGGCACACCCGACGGCATTACCCCCGACGCCGGGGGGGTGAAGGTGTTCTTCTTCTCGGAGCCCGCCATCACGGGCGGCACGGGCGAGGTGACGGTGGAGAACGAAGACAGCACGGACTTCTTCACGGGCCCCGACCAGCCCTTCCACCGCTACAGCGAAGTGCTGGAGACCAACGAGGTCTCGGCCGTCAAGACGTGGCAGTTCCACATGGATCCGGGGGTCACCGGCTTCCGCTTCACGGTGGCGCTGGAAACGTCGGTGCAGCTCAAGCTGGTGATCAACGAGGTAATGGCGAACCCCAGCCCGCCGGTAACGTCGGAGCAGCCCTACGAGTGGTTCGAGCTCTACAACGCGGGCTCGCTGCCGGTGGACCTCCAGGGACTGGTGATCGCGGACTCGGCGGCGTCGGGGCGCCGCCCGTACCACCTGATCGCCAGCTCGGTGGTCGTGCAGCCGGGCGGGTACGTGGTGCTGGGCGGCAGCAGCAACACGACGGACAACGGTGGCGTCCCGGTGGACTACTCGTACGGCACGGCGCTCAACCAGCTGGCCAACAGCCTGGACGCCGTGAAGATCGCCCGGGTGGTGGGCATGGACACGCTGACGCTGGACCGCACCCAGTACTCCAACGCGAGCGTCTCGGCAAAGGACGGTATCAGCCGCGAGCTCAAGAACCCGGCGCTGGACAACAGCAACATGGACGGCAGCAACTGGGGCGACGCGTCCGTGACCTCCGTCTACGGCAGCGGCGGCCGCGGCACGCCCAAGGCGCAGAACTCCGTGTTCACGCCCTGACGGCCCCGGGCGGTCCGTCCGACGAGAGCCCCGGCGCCACATCGGCGCCGGGGCTCTTTCGCTTGACCCATCGGACCCTCGACCGTTCCCGGAGCGGTGGACGCGCGCGGGGCGCCGTGCGGACGCTAAACTCCACCCGGCCTTCGTCCGATACGAGTTGCACAGGGGGACGTCCCTCATCCACCCACGTGACCGTATCCTCATGCACAGCTCCACCTTTCACGCCGCCCGCGCGGGGCGGCTCCTGGCGCCGGCCCTCGTCGTCCTGGCGATGGCCGCCTGTGCCGACCAGCCGGCCGGCCTGGGCACCGCCCCGGAGACGGCGCTGCCCGAGCGTGCCCTGCAGGCCTTTGACTGCACGGCCACGCGCCAGGCGATGACCTGCGCGCCGCTCGGCCCGGGCACGGGCGGCGCCCGGGGCGTCATCCTGGGCGGGCAGAACGTGTACGTCCGGCTGGCGTCGTCCAACGCGGCATACGACTCGGCGACGGAGACGTTCTCCGTCGACGTGACCGTGCAGAACCTGATGAACGAGGCCATCGGCACGTACGACGGCGTGACGGCCGACACGGACGGCGTGATGGTGTTCTTCATGGCCGAGCCGTCCGCCACGGGCGGCGTGGGCGAGGTGACGGTGGACAACCCGAACGGCACTGCCTTCTTCACGGGCGCCAACCAGGCGTACCACACGTACAACGAGATCCTGGAAACCAACGAGGTCTCGGCGCCCAGGACGTGGCAGTTCCACATGCCGCCGACGGCGACGGGGTTCCGGTTCTCGGTGGCGCTGTGGACGTCGATGGAGCCCCGGCTGGTGATCAACGAGGTGATGGTGAACCCGCTCGACAACGCGGGCATCGGCCAGAGCGACAACACGAGCGAGTGGGTGGAGCTGTACAACGCCGGCTCGCTGCCGGTGGACCTCCAGGACCTGGTGATCGCGGACTCGGCGGCGTCGGGACGGCGGCCGTACCACCTGATCAGCAGCTCGGTGGTCGTGCAGCCGGGCGGGTACGTGGTGCTGGGCAACAACCCCAACACCGCCCTGAACGGCGGGGTGACGCTGGACTACTCGTACGGGGGCGCGATGACGCTGGCCAACAGCCTCGACGCCGTCAAGATCGCGAGGGTGGTGGGCACCGACACGCTGACCATCGACCGCACCCAGTTCTCCAGCGCCGCGCTCTCGGCGCAGAACGGCATCAGCCGCGAGCTCAAGAACCCGGCGCTGGACAACAGCAACATGGATGGCAGCAACTGGGGCGACGCGTCGGTGACGTCCGTGTACGGCGGCGGTGGCCGCGGCACGCCCAGGGCGCAGAACTCCGTGTACACGCCCTGACGGGCCGAATCGGCCCGCGTGACGAGAGCCCCCGGCGCCACTGTCGCGCCGGGGGCTCTCTGCGTTCGTGCGCGAGCGTGCCCTCTGCCCGGGTACTCTCCGGGGCGGGAGCGAATGGCTTGACCCGGTGCGCGTGGCACGCCCGCGCGAAGCGCCCCCTCCGCTCGCGCAGGCTCGCACCTCCCCCAAAAACCCTGGGGGAGGTTGAACGGATTCCCGTGGGACGCGTCATCCCGAGGGAGCCGCCGCACGAGTCCTGGTCCGTGCGTGATCCATGACGGCGACGAAGGGCCGTGCCCGTGAACCCGGATGCGACCTCTTCGCACGGAAGCCGCCTCCGAGTCTCGCACGCAAGATCCTTCGGTCGCGCCAAAGTCCTGCATGCGTTCACGTTATGCGCGGCGCTCCCTCAGGATGACGCATGGGCGGACGCGGGTTACAAACAGCCTCTCATAGCGAACCCGCATAACACCGCGCATAGCGTTGATTTCCTGAGGGACCGCCCGCTCACAGGACTATGGATCTCCTTCGCGGAGCAGGGACTTCGCCGCTGGACCGGGTCCTTGCCCGGGCGGGAAGATCCTTCGGGGCCACACGCATCCGTGCACGGTCGAGTTCGTGAGGGCCCCTCAGGAAACAACTGCTTTTCCGGAGCGATTCGGGAGCGCGGCTCAGGGGGCGGAGAGCAGGGCGGACCAGGCGGCGGGGTCGCGGCCCAGGTCGCGGCCGTAGACGTAGGCCAGGTATCGCTGCACCGAGCCCGGCGTCACGGGGTTGCGCGCGCCCAGGTGGTCCAGCAGCAGGATGGTATCCACGCGCGCCAGCTCGCGGCCCAGCACGGGATCCACCCGCGTGGCCACGAGCGCCTCCATCACGTCCGTGTACGCGAACAGGTTGGTCCCGCCGAACAACGCCGTCAGTGTGGAGCTCGCCGGCGCCCAGTCCACCGGCCGCGGCGCGTCACGCCGCAGCACGCGGAGCACCAGCTCCGCCGCGGACGCCCCGCTGTCCATGGCGCGAAGACCGTCCGCCAGCAGGTAGTACGTGGAATCCCGCTCCGCGAAGTTGCTCAGTACGAGCGCGGCCACGGTGCGGTTGGTGTAGCTGCTGTCGGAGAGGAGGGCGTCGCGCGCAAGCGCCCAGTCGCGCGGCGTGCGGTGGCCGCGGATGGCCTGCCTCGCCGCGTCCGTCCCCTGGGGCAGCGGCTGGCCAAAGGCGCTGTCGGCATCGCCTAGCAGCACGCCAGGATACTGCAGCCCGCCCAGGGACTGGGGATGCGCCTCCAGCACGGCGAACACGTCCGCCCACGCGGCCTGCTGGGGCCGGCGGACGGTGTACGCGGCAAAGCGCACCTGCGCGCGGCGCTGCGGCTCCACGACGGGCAGCACGGTCCACGACGTGTCGCCGACGTTCAGGGTGCGTGACGCCGCGTTGGCGAAGCCCATGGAGTCGCGCAGGATGACGGCGCACGCGTGATCCGCCAGCGACACGCCGGGCTGAAAGCGCGCGACGGAGTCCTCCATCATCTCCCGCGTCCACGTCCGCAGGCCCAGCACCTCAACGACGGTCGTCGAAGGCGCCCGGTACTCCTGCGCGGTGATGGGCGTAGCGAGGGCAAGGAGCGCGAGGGGAAGCGCGGTGCGGAGGAAGCGCATGTCGATACGGATCAGGAGGATGAGACCAGCGAGGGAAAACAAACGTAAGCCCGCCGATCTTCATCCACAACGACGGAACTGATTTCTCACGCAGAGCCGCAGAGGCGCGGAGGAGCTTCATCGCGCGATGAAGTACTCTGCGTCCTCTGCGGCTCTGCGTGAGAAATGCTGTTTCAGTCCGTGGGCGCGCTGGGGCTCAGCGGCAGGCGCAGGGTAAACACGGAGCCCTCACCGGGTGTGCTGCGCAGCGTGAGGCTGCCGCCCAGCAGCCCGGCCAGCCGGCGGGAGATGGGCAGCCCCAGCCCCGTGCCCCCCCGCCCCGCCGCCCCGCGCGTCTGCTCGAACTCCTGGAAGACGCGCTCCTGGTCCTCGGGCGCGATGCCGGGGCCCGTGTCTTCCACGCAGACCTCCGCCCACCGCCCGTACGAGCCCAGGATCACCCGCACGGAGCCCTGGTCCGTGAACTTGACGGCGTTGGAGAGCAGGTTCAGGACGATCTGCCGCACCCGCCCCGGGTCCGTGACCACGGTGACGGGGCCGGCCAGGTCCAGCACCAGGTCCAGCGCCTTGTCGCGCGCCTGCAGCTCCACCGTGGACGCCACCTCGCGCAGCAGCAGCCCCAGCTCCGTGGGCTCGGGAAAGATCTCCAGCTTGCCGGCCTCGAGCTTGGAGATGTCCAGCACGTCGTTCACCAGCTCCAGCAGGTGCCGCCCGCTGCGGACCACGCGCTCCAGCGCCCCGCCCTGCGTCCTGGACAGGTCGCCGTAGACGCCCTCGCGCAGCAGGTCGCTGTAGCCCAGGATGGCGTTGATGGGCGTGCGCAGCTCGTGGCTCATGCTGGCAAAGAAGCGTGACCGCTCCGTCATGGCGTGCTCCAGCGCCGCGGCCTGCTCCTCCAGGGTGCGCGCCTGCTGGCGGGTCTGCGCGTGCAGCACGGCGTTGTCCAGCGCCAGCGTGGCCTGCCGGCCCAGCACGGCCAGCAGCGCCAGGTCGTCGTCGTCGAACGGGGCCGCGTCGGCGCGAAAGGCGGCCAGCACGGCGGGGCTGCCCGTGGAGCGCGCCACGCACACGGCCGCCGCCGCGCCAAACGGGTGCGGCCAGTCGCCGGGGTCGCCCGGCCGCAGCACCACGGCGGGGGCGCCGGGGCGGCAGACGAGCCGCTCCAGCACCAGGTCCACCATCACGAACCAGCGGGGGTCGAAGGTGGGCATGCCGCAGCTGGCCCGCACCTCGGACAGGGCGCCGTCACCGGGCAGGTTCAGCAGCACCGTCTCCGCGCGGAACGTGCGCGCCACCTGCCCCGCCACGCCGTCCGCCAGCGCCTGCAGGTCGCTGGATTCCAGCGCCAGGCCGGAGACGCGCGCCACGGACGACAGCTCGTCGTAGCCGCGCTTGATGCGGGCCATCACCCCCACGCGGGCCAGCAGCTCGGCGCGGCTGCATCCCTTGTTCAGGAAGTCGTACGCGCCCGCGTCCAGCCCGCGGACCAGCAGCTCATCCGTGGGCGCCTGGGCCGTCAGCAGCAGGATGGGGATGGCGGACGTGGACGCGTCGCGCTTGAGGTGCTCCACGACCTCGAAGCCGTCCATCCCCGGCATCTGCACGTCCAGGACGATGACGTCCGGGCAGGCGCCGCGGGCCCGCTCGATCCCCTCCGGGCCGGAGGCCGCGCTGTCCACCGTGTGCCCCACGGAAGAAAGGATGGCGGCCACGGTGGCCCGCGACACCTTCTGGTCGTCCACCACGAGTACGCGTGCCATCACTCCACCCCCACGATGGAGGCCAGGACGCCCGCCATCTCGTCCAGCGGCACGTCGCGCTCGGCCGCGCCGCGGGCGGCGGCGGGCATCCCGTTGATCACCGCCGTGCGGGCGCTTTCCACGAACCCGCGTCCCCCCGCCAGGCGCATGCGCTCCAGCCCCGCCGCGCCGTCGGCCCCCATCCCCGTGAGCACCACCCCCACGGCGGCCGCGCCGGCGGCCCGCGCCACGGACTCGAAGAGCACGTCCACGCAGGGCTTGTGCAGCTTGTCCGGATCGTCCCACACGCGGACGACGAGCCCGCCGTCCGCCCGCTCCACGCGGATCTGCCGCCCCCCCGGGGCGATGAGCACGTGGCCGGGGAGGACGGTGTCCCCGTCGCGCGCCTCGGCCACGGCCAGGGGGCTGCGGCGGTCCAGCCGCTCCGCCAGCGTCTCCGTAAAGCCCGGCGGCATGTGCTGGGCGATGACGACCCCCGCCGCGAAGCCGGCCGGCAGCGCGGGCACCAGCTCCGCCAGGGCCCGCGGCCCGCCCGTGGACGAGCCGATGGCCACCACGCGGTAGCGGCCCGGCTGCGCGGCCGGCGCCGTCCCCTTTCCCTTTCGCGCGGGGGCGGCGGGCGCGCCACCGTCCAGGGCCTGCGTCCGCGCGCGGAGGGCGGCGCCCACCTTTTCGCGCAGCAGGGGGGCCAGGGCGTGGATGTCCATCGCCGTCCCCGCCCCACTCTTGTCCAAAAAGTCCACGGCCCCCGCCTCCAAGGCGCGGAGGGTGACGTCGGCCCCGTCGCGGGTGTGGGACGAGAGGAGGAGGACGGGCGTGGGGCACTCGCGCATGATGCGCCGCAGGGCCGCGATGCCGTCCAGCCCCGGCATCTCCACGTCCATGATGACGAGGTCCGGCCGCAGGTCGCGCACCTGCCGCACGGCCTCCTCTCCGTCGCGGGCGCCGCCCACCACGCAGACGTCCTTCAGCGGCGCGAGCATGCGCTCCGTGGCCCGGCGCACGAAGGCGCTATCGTCCACCAGCAGCACGCGGGCGGGCTCCGTCACGCGGCCTCCAGGGGACGGCGGTAGAACAGGGCGCCCGGCCGGCGGTGCAGCTCGAAGGGGACGGGCACGTGGCGCAGGCTCTCGGCGTGGCCCAGGAACAGGTACCCGCCGGGGGCCAGCGCCTCCCACAGCCCCCGCGCCGCGCGCAGCACGGCGTCTTCGTCAAAGTAGATCATCACGTTCCTGCAAAGCACCAGGTGCTGGGGCCCCACCGCCCGCCACCAGCCGTCCTGGACCAGGTTGGCATCGCTGAACCGCACGGGGGCGCGCACGGCGGGCTTGACCTCCCACCCGCCGTCGTCCCGCGCGTCGAAGAACCGCGCCCGCCACGCGGCGTCCGTCCCGCGGAAGGCGTGCTCGGTGTAGGTGCCGGCCCGCGCGCGCTCCAGGGCCGCGGGGTCCACGTCCACCCCCGTCACCCGCAGGGCGCCCGGCGCCGTGAAGCGTCCGGCTTCCCTCGCCAGGATGGAAAGGGTGTACGCCTCCTCGCCCGCGGCGCAGGCGGCGCTCAGCAGCCGCGCCTGCCCGCCGGGCCCCAGCCGCTCCTCCAGCTCGGGCAGCACTTCGTCGCGGATGACGTCGAGCGATCCGCGCTCGCGAAAGAAGTAGCTCTCGTTGTTCGTCAGGTGCGGCACCAGCCGCGCCCGCTCCGCCTCGCGCTCCGGGTGAAAGCGCAGGTGAAAGAGGAGCGCGTCGAAGCTCTCCAGCCCCAGCGCGGCCCGGCGCGGCTCCAGCCGGGTGCGCAGGATCTCGCGCCGCTCGGGGCCCCAGCGGTGGCCCAGCTCCTCGCCCAGCCACTCCGCCCACATGCGGAACTCCTCGTCCGACAGGGCAACCGCCATCAGCCCCCCCGGAGCGCCCGGGCCGCCGCGCGGCGCACGAGCGGGTCGGAATCGTGCTCGGCCGCGGCGCGCAGGGCATCCACGGCGCCGGGCGCGTGGACGCGCTCCAGCGTGCGCGCGGCGGCCAGCCGCACGCGCCAGTCCCCGTCCGCCAGGGCGCGCACCAGCCGCTCGGCCGCGCCCTCCGGCGCCATCTTGCGCAGGGCGATGGCGGCCACGCGCCGCAGGTCGCGGCCGCCGCCCTCCAGCCGCGCGGCGGCGGCGTCCGCCCCGCGCGGGTCGCCCAGCTCGCCCAGGGCCTGCAGGGCGGCCGCCTCCATCCCCGCGTCGTCCGCCGATCCCAGGACGTCCAGCAGGACGTCCAGGGCCTCGGGGGCGCCCGTCCGTCCCAGCGCCCGCAGGGCGGCGAAGCGCACGCCCGCGTCCCCGTGCCGCGCCAGCGCCGCCAGGGGAGAGACAGCGTCCGCGCCGCCGGTGACGGCGGCGGCGCTGGCCAGCGCGCGGAGGGCGGCGGGGTCCGTCTCGCGCCCCAGGGCGGCGGCCACGGCGGCACGCGTGTCCGGGTCCGGGCAGCGGGCGATCCCCTCCGCCGCCGCCCGCCGCGTCTCGGCCGATGGATCCTCCAGCAGGGGCGCCAGCAGCGCGCAGGCGCCGCCGGGGAGACGGCCCAGCGCCAGGACGGCGCCCGCCCGCCGCGCGGGGTCCGCCAGGGCGGATTCCAGAAGCCCGCGGGCATCCGCGCCGGGAAGGGCGCGGGCCAAGGCGTCCGCCGCCGTGGCGCGCACCTCCGGGTCCCCGTCCCCCAGCAGGGCCGCCACGCGCGCGGCAGCGTCCCCGTCCGGCAGGGGCGGCAGGGCGGCCAGCAGCTCCTCGCGCTGCGCCGCGTCTCCCCGCTCAATGCGGGGCAGGAGGATGGCGATGGCCACGTCCGCGGGCAGCAGCCCCAGCGCGCCGCCGGCCGCCGGCCCCCGCTCCGCGTCGCCCAGCGCGTCCGCCAGGAGGGCCGCGGCGTCCGCCGTCCCCGCCGCGCCCAGCAGGACGGCCACGCAGTCGTCCGCCGCCTCCTCGGCCCGAAAGCGCTCCGCCAGGTGCGGCAGGTCCCCCGCGGCGGCGGCGCGCAGCCACGGGGGCGGCGGTCCGGCGGCCGCGGGGAGCAGCCCCGCTGCGGCCGTCAGCGCCCCGCGCCGCAGCTCCGCGTCGTCCGACTCCGCGGGCCCGCGCAGGGCCTCCAGCCCCGCCGGGTCGCCCAGCTCGCCGATGGCCTCCACGGCCGCGCCCGCCAGCATCAGGTCGCCCAGCGCCGCCGCCAGCGCCGGCAGCGCCCGCGCCGCGCCGATGCGGCCCAGCGCGAAGACGGCCGCCAGCGCGCGCCACGGGTCCCCGCCGGCGACGACCTTCGCCAGCGCCTCCACGGAGCGCGGGTCGCGCAGGGAGCCCAGGGCGTCCGCGGCGGCGGCGGCCACGTTGGCCTCCGGGTCCAGCAGGGCCGCCTCCAGCGCCGGCCGCGCCGCGGGGTTGGCGGACTCGCCCAGGGCGGACGCGGCCAGCAGGCGCACGTCGCCGTCGCCGTCGTGGCGCAGCAGGCGGTCCAGCATCCGCAGCGCGCCGGGGAGCGCGCCCGGGGCGGAGAGCGAGGCCAGGACGGAGCGCGCGGCGTTGCGGCGCCCCGCGTCGCCCCCGTCGCGCAGGGCGGCCTCCAGCGCGGGAAGAAGCAGGCGGGCGTGCTCCAGCCGGGGCACGGACGCCAGGGCCCGCTCGCGCACCCACGGCCGCTCGTCCGCCGCCGCGGCCATCACCCGCGCGGCGGCTTCGTCGCCGCTGCCGGCGGCCAGCAGCGCGGCCACGCCGTCGGACGTGAGAAAGTCAGACACGGAACCGGCTCACGAGCTCGGTGAGACGCGCGGCCTGCGTGGCCACGTCCTGCGCGGCCGTGCGGGCCTCGCGAACGCTGGTCTGCGCCGCGCGGGCGCCCGCGGCGATGTTCTCCGTGGCCCGCAGGATCATCTCCCCGCCCCGCTTCTGCTCGGCCGTGGCGGCAAAGACTTCCTGCGTCTGCTGGTTCATGTTCTCCGTGGCATCCACGATCTGCCGGCTGGCCAGCGACTGCTCGCGCGTGGCGATGCGCACCTCGTCCGTTACCCGCTGGATGTGCTGCGTGGCCTCCTGCGCCTGCCGCGCGGCCAGGATCTGCTGCTCCGTGGCCAGGGAGACCTCCTGCATGAGCTGGCTCGTCCGCGAGGCGGAGGTGACGATGCGCTCCAGGGCCCGCGACGCGCCTTCCGCCAGGGTGATGCCCTGCTGCGTGCGCTCGGCCAGGGCGCCGCTGCTCTCCGCGGCCGCGTCCATCCCCCCGCGGACGGCGCGGATGGTGTGGCCGATCTCCCGGGCGGATTCCACGGACCGCTCGGCCAGGCGGCGGATCTCCTGCGCCACCACGGCGAAGCCCCGCCCGTGCTCGCCGGCCCGGGCGGCCTCGATGGCGGCGTTCAGGGCCAGCAGGTTGGTCTGGTCGGCGATGTCCTCGATGGTCTCGGAGACCTGGCCGATGCTCTCGCCCTGCCCGCCCAGCACGCGCATCCGGTCCGTCAGCCGGTTCACCTCATCGTGGATGCGGCGCATGCCGTCCACCGTCTGCCCCACGGTCTCGCCGCCCGTGGTGGCCGCCGCCTCGGCCTCGGCGGCAATGCGGCGCGTCTCGTCCACGTGCCGGCCCACCTGCTGGATGCTGGCCGCCATCTCCTCGATGGTGGCGGAGGTCTCCTCCACCGCGGAGCCCAGCGTGTCGGCGCTGGCGGCCGTGTGCTCGATGGACTGGCCCATCTCGGCGATGGAGCTGCTCGTCTGCTCCACGCTGGCCGCGAGCGACTCCGCGCTGGACGCCACGCGGGTGATCTGCGCGGCGATCTCCTCCATGGACGTGGACGTCTGCTCCGTGGCGGCCACCTGGTCGTCCACCGTCTCGGCCAGGCGCTGCGACGTGGCGGCGATCTGGTCGGCCGCGGCGGCCGTCTGCCCGGCGGCCGTGTTCACCCCGCCCACCGCGCCCCGCAGGTCGCCCGACATGCGGTTGAGGGTGGTGATGAGCTGCCCCAGCTCGTCGCGGTGGTCCGTCCGCAGCTCGCCCGTCAGGTCGCCCGCCGCCACGCCGCCCGCGAAGCCCACGGCGTCCTGCAGGGGCCGGCTGATGCGGTTGGCCAGGAACCACGCCGCGCCCAGCGAGACGATGATGCCCAGCACCGTGAGGCCGATGGCCGTGTCGCGGGCCGTGTCGTTGGCCGCCTTGACGGCGTCACGCCGCTCGGCGGAGAGCAGGGCGGCCACGGAATCGAAATCCGCCAGCACGGCCCGGGCGCGGGTGGCACCCCGGCGGCCCACCCCGCTCTGGAAAAAGCGCACGACGCTGTCCATCCCCGGCCCGCCGGGCCGCAGGGTGGCCTGCCGCAGGGCCTTCCCCGGGTCGGCGACGGAATCCACCCAGTCGACGGCCAGGGTCCGCACGCGCTCCAGCCGCTCCCGCTGGCGTCCGTCGATCACCAGGTCCAGGGACTGCGCCAGGTGCTCCTGGACGCGACGGTCGGCGTCGTCGTACATCAGGAGGGCCGTGTCCTGCCCGCTGATCAGGAAGTCGCGCAGGGCCAGCGTGCGGTCCATGATGGCCACCTCCAGCATCTCGGCCTCACGCTGCAGCCGCTCGGACTGCTGCGACACGCGGTCCAGCCGCGAGACGTTGCGGCCCTGCGCCACCACCGCCGCGGCGATGATCGCCATCAGCAGCAGCACGGGCGCAAAGCCCAGCAGGATCTTGTTGCGCACCCGCATGTGTCCGAACCACTCCGACAGGCTCATGTCGCCTCTTCGCCCAGGACCCGTTCCAGGTGCAGCAGGGCCACGCGCCGCCCCGGGGCGGGCACGGCCACGCCGGCCAGCCACCCGGGCGGCAGCGCCGCCTCTGCCTCGTCCGGGGGCGGCTCCTCGGCCGCATCCCCTTCCACCAGACCCACCACGCCCTCCACCAGCAGTCCCACCGCCTCGCGCCCCCTGCCCCACACCACCACCAGCCGCCCCGTCTGCCCCACGGGCGCCATCCCCAGCCGCGCGCCCAGGTCCACAACGGCCAGCACCGTCCCCCGCACCTGCGCCACGCCGCGGACGGCCGCCGGCGCGAAGGGCACGCGGGTCATGGGCGGCGGACGCACCACCTCGCGCACGGCGCTGGCCGGCAGGCCGAACTCCGCCCCGCCCACGCGCACGGCCAGCGTGGTCACGCGCCGCCCAGCCGTTCCTGCAGGGCCGCCAGCAGCTCCGCCGGCTGCCAGGGCTTGGGCAGGAACCCGTTGGCCCCCGCCTCGCGCGCGGACGCCCGGTCCGCCTCGTCCGCCTCCGTGGAGCAGACGAGGACGGGCACGCCCGTCATCCCCAGCTCGCCCCGCAGCCGCCGGATGAACTCCAGCCCGTCCATCCCGGGCATGTTGATGTCCACCACCATCCCGTCCACGTCCGGGTCGCGGGCGGCGGCGTCCAGCCCCTCCACGCCGTCCGCGGCGAACGTCACGTCGTAGCGCGGTCCCAGCACCATGCGGTACATCCGCACCATCATGGGGCTGTCCTCCACCACCAGCAGGCGTTTCCGCCGATCATCCGACACCCGTGCCTCCAC
>NZ_DASURI010000386.1:0-6487 GCF_036280135.1 Longimicrobium sp. | reverse complement strand
CGAGGCGATCTGGGCCAAGGCGTACTGACGTAAACTGGTAGCACCATCGCGAGCCGTCCCGTACTCCCGGGGCGGCTCGCTTTGCCTTTTCAGGTCTTTCGTTGAGCCGGACTGATTTGTTAATATGTGCCTAGGGAGCGTACTCCATTAATCATTGGATGAAGATCATGACACGGAAGACACGACAGATCGGCGCGGCGGTGGCAGCTCTCATCCTGATCGCGGCTCCCGCCGCGGCGCAGATCGGCGGCTGCAGCACTCGGATTTTTGAGGGCCACGAGTGGATCACCTGTTTCGCGGGCTCAACGGCCTGTACTACAGTTTGGAAGGGCAGCACATTGGTTTTAGGCCCAGTGTGCGAGAAAGTCCCCGTCCCACAAATGTGATCACCCGATGAGGAATTCTCATTGGTTTGCCGCTTCCTGCACAGCTCTTGCGCTTACAGCGTGTGGAAGCGGGAGCGAGCAGGTGGGGATGAGGAGCACTTTTCCGACGGAGGCATGCCCCCCTAGCACCGCAGAATGGTCTTTGGGCCGAGATGGATTTGAGCGGACGGCCTCGTTCGGAGGCAAGGAAACGGACACGCTGTTCTCGTTCCCGGCGGGGGTCGCAGTCGGCGGCGGTCGTGTGTTCGTGCTGGATGGCGCTGCGGGGATCGTGCGCGTGCTGACTGATTCGCTCCGGTCCACGGGGACGATCGGCCGACCGGGACGTGGACCGGGTGAGTTCGATCGATTTGTGATGCCCACCAGCCACGGCGGCTCCCAGCGGTGGGTCGCAACCCAAGGGGACACGCTGGCGGTATTCGATGGCGAACGCGTCAGTCGTTTTCGCCTGGACGGGACCTTGCTGTCCACGTGGAGCTATGACCGGGTGCGCGGTACCTCACCCATGCAGTCACGCATTGCACACGTGGCGGGCGAGGTGTTTTTCACGACTGGCGGGTATGATCCGATGGCTGGGGCCGTGCAGAGTGCTTTCCAGGTCCAGGCCACGCGTGGCGAGAAGCCTCGCGATGTGGTGCGGATCGCACTGCCGGCCGTTTCGTCGGCCCTGACCAGCGAGCATGCGCGGCCGCGGTGGGACGTGGGGGGGCGATGCATCGTGCTCTCGGACGGCACGTCGCCGTGGCTGGTGCGCGTGGACCGCGAGACGGGGGCGACGGACACGATCTCCATCCCGCTCCCCGATCGCGAGCCGCCGCCCATCTCCGAAGAGGAGCGCAGGGCGGCGCGGATGGCTGGTGGCCAAGGCAGCCTCCCGGAGCCGACAGCGCCGCTGCTCATCCGCGACCTGATCATGGATCCCGACGGGGAGGTGTGGATTCGCCCCGTGCAGCCCAGGCCGGCGCTGGACGGGGTCGAGGTGCTGCGGATTTCGCCCGCGACGGGCGCGGTGCGTACCGACACGGTCCCGGCGTGGCCGCTGGCGTTCGGCGCGCCGGGCGTGTACTACACGGTCGAAGCCTCGCCGGACGGCGTGCCCATCATCGTGCGATACGAAGCCGTGCGCTGATGCGATCGGCGGTGAACAAACGGGGTGCGAGGGTACGCGTCGACGTACCCTCGTACCCCGACCTTCGTACCCCGTATCTTCGTACCGTCGTGCGCGAAGCTCAGTAGCGCAGGATCCAGCGCTGCGCGGGCGGAGGCGGCGCGGGGTCGTCCTGCTTGGGCCCGATGGCCAGCGCGTCGATGCCCAGCGCCTGCCGTAGCGACACGCACTGGCACGGGCCGGGCGGCAGGCCACCGGGCATGCCCTGCGGCGCCGCGGCCGCACGGGTCAGCAGCCACTCCAGCGCGCCGCGCTCCTCCGGCGACAGCGTTTGCCCGAGCGCGGCCAGGCGCCTGCCCAGGCTCTGCGGCGGCGCGGGATCGTCCTGCTTGGGGCCGATGGCCACGGTGCCCGCGGGTGTGGGGCGCGGCGCGTCGGCGGCGCGGCCGCCCTGCACGATGATCCCGCTCCTCGACGACGGCGTGCGCCCACCCTGGACGATGATGCCGCCGGACGCGGTTCGCCCGCCCTGCACGATGATGGCGATGCGGCTGGGTGCATCGTCCGCCCCCTGCGCGTCGTCGCAGCCGCCGCCGGGGCCAATCCGCAGCACCGGCGTCACGTGCACCTCGCCCGCGCCGGACTGCGCCGAGGCCGCGCGCATCAGCATCCCCTCCCACAGGGCCAGCTCTTCCGCGGGAAGCGTCGCCGCAAAGGCATCCAGCCGCCCCTGCAGCGACCGCAGGTGCGCGGGCTGCAGGACGATGCTGGCCGTGGCGGGCGCCGTCGCCTGCGCGCGTGCGTTGGTGCGCAGCCCGCCGACCTGCGCGGAGAGCGGCAGGGTGGCCGTGACGGCCAGCAGCAGGGCGGGGAGGTGGGTCGGGCGGATCGGTCGCATGCGGATCCTCCGGGATGCGAGGGACGGCCGGGCCGGGGCTTCCGGGCGCGTGCCGCGGGTGGTAGACTGCGAAAGGTCGGCCGCACGCATCAGGCGCCGCGCGGCTCGGAACGTGCGCCGACAGACGGTGGAACGGTCCCGAACGTCACGGAGGGTGGGTTGGAGGAATCGATGGTCGCGGGCGTGGCGGAGGCGTTTTCCCGCGTGGACGGCGTGATGCACTGCGAGGACGTGCCGCTCACGGAGCTGGTGGCGCGCTGGGGCACGCCCCTGTACGTGTACAGCAAGAGCGCCATTCGCGAGCGCTTTCGCGAGCTGCACGAGGCGCTGGCGCCCGTGCCGCACCTGATTGCGTACTCGGTCAAGGCCAACGGCAACCTGGGCGTGCTGCGCAACCTGGCCGAGCTGGGCGCCGGCGCCGACATCGTGAGCGCGGGGGAGCTGCACCGGGCGCAGCTGGCCGGCATTCCCGGCGAGCGCATCGTCTTTAGCGGAGTGGGCAAGACGGTGCACGAGCTGGCGGCGGCGCTCTCGGCCGGCATCTACGCCTTCAACGTGGAGTCCGAGGGGGAGCTGTGCTCGCTTTCGGAGCTGGCGTGCGCCATGGGGCTGCGCGCGCCCGTGGCCCTGCGCGTGAACCCCGACATCGACACGCCCACGCCCCACGCGTACACGCGCACGGGCCACGCGGCCACCAAGTTCGGCATCGCGGCGGCGCGGGCGCGCACGCTGTACTCCATCGCGGCCAAGATGCCGGGCATTCGCGTGCGGGGCATCGACGTGCACATCGGCTCGCAGATCCTGGACGTGGCGCCGTTTCGTGACGCGCTGGCGTACGTGCTGGACCTGGCGCACGACCTCAAGCGCGAGGACGTGGACCTGGAGTTCCTGGACCTGGGCGGCGGGCTGGGGATCAGCTACGAGGGCGAAAAGCGGATCACGGCGGCCGAGTGGGCCGCGGAGATCGTGCCCGCCGTGGCGGAGACGGGGCTCAAGCTGGTGGTCGAGCCCGGCCGGTTCCTCGTGGGCGAGGCGGGGGCGCTGCTCACCCGCGTGCTGTACGTGAAGGAGGGCGGCGGAAAGCGCTTCGTCATCACCGACGCGGGGATGAACGACCTCATCCGCCCCAGCCACTACTCCGGCTGGCACGCCGTGGAGCCCGTGGAGCAGCCCGGCCGCGACCGGGCGCGCGTGGACGTCGTGGGCCCCATCTGCGAGACGGGCGACTTTTTGGCGCTGGACCGGGAGATGGAGCTGCCCAAGCCGGGCGAGCTGCTGTCCATCATGACGGTGGGCGCGTACGGCTTCAGCATGTCCAGCCAGTACAACCAGCGCCCCCGCCCCGCGGAGGTGATGGTGGACGGCGCCGAGGCCACGCTCGTCCGGCGCCGCGAGACGCTGGAGGACCTGGTTGCCGCGGAAACGGGACTGGACGCGGGCTGATCGCTGCCCGCGGCGCACGACGGAATGGATCGGAGACGAAGGGGAGCCACGGCGGCTCCCCTTTGTCGTTCCGGGGCGCGGCGTCAGAGGGGGACGAGCGCCGGACGCGGGGGCGGCGGATCGGCGGGATCGCGCGAGGCGAGGTACGCGCCCGGGCGCAGCACCAGCAGCCGGCCGATGCGCCTGCCGTACCACACGCCGAAGTGCGTCGCGTCCCCCGTGATGAGGTGCGTGGCCCCGCACTGCAGCGCGGCGGACAGGATGGGCCGGTCCTTTTCCGGGAGGATGACGTCCGGCGGCAGGGGCACCGGCCCGCGCTCGCTCACCAGCCGCACGCCGGGGCCCAGCGCGTACAGCCGCTGGCGCTGCTCCAGCCGGGGCAGGTTACGCTCCGCCTCTTCCCACGCGTACTCGGACGTCACCAGCTCCGTGGCGGGCAGCGTCCAGAACTCGCGCAGGCGCGTCTCGGGCTGGTACGCGGCCGAGAAGAGCACGTTGGCGTCGAGAAACAGGACGTGCACGCCCGCGCCTTAGCCGCCCGGCCGTTCGTGGGGAACACGGTCCGGGTCCAGGCCCATGCCGCGCACCTCGTCGAGCGCCCGGCGATACTCGTCGGGGCCGATGGCGTTGTTGAGCAGGAACTCGGCCTGTCGTTCGCGCGTGTAGCGCTCGTAGGCCAGGACCACGGCTGGCTTGAGCAAGATGCCCTCCTCGGTTGGCTGGGCGATGATGGTGGCACCCTCTTCGATGCCGTACTGCCGGCGGAGTGCCGCGGGAAGAACGATCGCGCCCCGCTTGCCCACCTTGATGCTTTCCGGCTTCGCCATGCGATGCTCCTTCAGGATGTCTGAACTTCAGAAAATCTGCAAGGGGTTGGAAGCGGGCGCAAGCATGTTTTGCCGCACCTGGCGCAGAGGGAGCGAGTTGGGCCGTGCCTGGCGCATCCGGTGCGCGTAGAAAGGTGAAGCAGCGAGCGCCTCCGGCCGTCTGCCGGAGGCGCTCGTGTCGATGATCCAGGTCTCGTGCGGAGTCAGGTGTCGCGACTCGTTACCCACGCACCCAGGGCCGCAGAGGAGCGGGCCGCGCGAAGCTGGGCGCGTTCCGCGGGTCCGCCCTTCAACAGGCCCGCGATTCGGCCGCGGTGGCGCAGCAGGAGCACCGCCGGACGGGTGAGGTAGACCCACGCCAGCCGCCCCAATCCCACGCGTCGGCCGCTCGTCTCCAGCAGCCGCTCCGGTGGCGCGAACACACGGCCCAGCAGTCCGCGCATCCGCCCCGTCAGCGTGGGCTGGCCCACGGCCGCGTCCATCCACTCCGGCCCGGCGGACTCGTGGCCCAGCACGTTCTCCCGCGCGATGCGCACGGCCGCGGCGCCCTCCCGCGCGGGGACCAGGCGGTCCAGCAGCCCGCCGGGCACCTCCACGCCGAACGTCTCCCGTGCCAGCGCCAGTCCACAGAAGACGGCGCGCTCCGTTCTCGTCGCGTGGGCGGTCTCCACCAGCAGGTCCCAGCGGAGGTCGGCTGCGTTGCGCTCCACCACCATCACGATGTCGAAGACGTTGCGCAGGGGGAGCACCCAGCGATGGTTGAACGTCCCGTGCACGCACAGGTGCAGCAGCAGGTCCTCCGGGCTCAGGCCCAGCGCCGGCTGCCCGGCCACGGTGATGGGCACCATGCGCTCCCAGAGCGGCGCCACGTCCATGCGGAACGGGTTGGACTCCGGGCACAGCTCCCAGTGCAGCTCGATGGGCGCCGCGCGCGGCTTTGACATCGGCGCGACGTGGTGGATGGTCGGGTCGTCCGGGCCGTCGGGGGTGTAGCCGTCGTCGATGAGCGCCGCCCGTGCCGCCTGCAGCTGCTCGGCGGGGACGAGCAGGTCCACGTCGCCCAGCTTGCGGAGCGCGGGCTCGTCGTAGACGGCGGCGGCCAGGTGCAGGCCCTTGAGCGCGGCCACGGGGACGCCCGCCGCCGCCATCCGCCCGATCGCGCGGCCCGCCTCGGCCAGCCACGCGCGGTTCTCCAGCGTGGCGCCCATGTACGACGTGCGCAGCTCGCGCTCCACCTCCGGCGGCATGGGCCACTCCTCTGCTATCCGCGGTCCGCAGTGATAGAGCAGGGGACCCAGGCCGTGGCGGAGGGCCAGCGTGGCGCACATCGCCCAGTCCGGCCCGCCCGCGGCGCGCAGCCCGTCCGCGGCGCCGCGCAGGAGCAGGGCGAGGTGCGGGAGGGCAGCGTCGTGGGGGCGGTCGGTCACGTGGACGGCAGGGAATAGGGAATAGGGAATAGGGAATAGGGAATAGGGAATAGGGAATAGCGGGACAACTACGGGCGGAGCTTCGTCTGGCGACGTTCTGGAATGTGTGGCGGGATGGCGGGGGCGGACAAGCATTTTGCTCGGCACGCGAAGCGCCCCCGGCCGGGAGGGCCGGAGGCGCTTGGAATCTGTCGATGAGCGGAGCTACTTCGCGACGGACAGGCGCTCGCGCTCGGCGGCGGCGCCCTCCGCGTCCAGCCGATCCACCGTGGCCGTCAGGCTCGCGGGGAGCGTGGCGTGGGCGGCCCGGGGACGCGTCTCGCGGGCAAAGGCACCGGCGACCTGGCTGTAGTTGCTGTTGGGATGCCACAGGATCCAGTCCTCCAGCCCCAGCGCGT
>NZ_DASURI010000385.1:0-9528 GCF_036280135.1 Longimicrobium sp. | reverse complement strand
CTTTCCGCTCACCACTCGATACCAGACGCACTGCTTCCAGCTTGAACTCGCGCGTGAACTGCCTTCGCTTCTCGGCCATGGTCACCTCCTGCCCGTAACCTACGGGCTTATCTTGGTGTCCACCAAGCCGGGGCAATCCTAACTGCGTTTCTCACGCAGAGCCGCAGAGGGCGCAGAGAACTGCAACGGCATGGTTCGGGTGCCCGGACGCGCGACCGTTGCAGGCGGGACTCGGCGCCTGATTTTCGTGCACGGACTCGCCGGGCGGGGTCCGTCAGGCGGGCGACTTCGCGGAGGGCGGGGCGATCCTGGGGATGCGCAGGCGCACGGGGAGCTGCACCAGCTCAAAGGGCAGGCCGGGCGCGCCCAGCAGCGCCAGGTACGAGTCCGGGTGATGCTGGCGCACGAGCTCGCGGGTGAACGCGGCCACGCGGTCCGTCCTGGTGAAGCGCCGCTCCGGCACGCCCGCCAGCTCGATCCCCACGCCGGGATGCGCGTAGTCCAGCCCCGCCCGGGCCAGCCACCCGCAGACGATGCGCACCGTCTGCCTGAACGCGGACGGACAGCGCGGGCCCGGCGGGGGAAAGAGGCCGCCGACGCCGTCCAGCCCCGCCCACGCCATGGGCACCAGGTCCAGCCGGTTGTGGTACCGCGGCGCGCCGGGAAAGAGCGCGTCGAAGTGCGCCGCGAACGCCGCGTTGCCTGCCGTGGGCGCCGCGAACGTGACCGGCGCCACGTGCACGTGCGGCAGCCGGTGGCGAAGGTACGGCGCCAGCACCGTCGCCAGGCACCCGCCCAGGCTGTGCCCCGTCACCACGACGGCCGCGTCGGGCGCATCCGCCGTGGCCCGCTCCAGGAACGCCTCCAGCTTGGCGCCGCCGCTGGCGCACGAGAGCAGCGCGCGCAGCCCGTCCGCCGTGCCCCGCGCGATGACGGCGCCGGGCGCGTCGCCGTGCGTCCACTCCACCGCCTGCGCCACGTGCAGGTCCTGGTACACGTTCAGCAGCTGCGCGGGGCCGGGCGTGGGCACCGTGCCGCGAATGGCGACGGCGTACGCGTTGGCCGCGGGCGAGTGGGCCACGTACAGCAGGTTGGCCACGGTCTCCACCGGCCCCCAGACCACGCGCCAGTCGCCGCCCGTCGCGAGCGCGGGGGTGGCCAGGTGCTCGGCGATGCGCCGGCGCGGCGCGTAGCACAGCCCCGCCAGCGTCATGGCCACCACCGCGCTGACCGGCGGCGCGGCCACGGGGCTGATCCGCGGCGCGGGGATCGTCCGGGGAAGGGCGTCGGCGGATTGCAGGAAGGAGCTCACCAGCGTCTGCGTGGGTCCTGGAAGCGGCTAGGAGAGAGGCGGCGCAGCGTCCGAGGCATCAGCCGTCCGCAGCTGCTTCTCCACCGCGGCGCGCGCGCCGCCGAAGCTGGCGATGAACCGGCAGTGGAGGCCGGACAGGCGGTCGAGGATGTCCGGCGTGAGAAAATCCTTGCGGTTCTGATTGACGAAGATGCGCGGCTGCTCCGGCGCGCGCTTGAGGTGCGCCTCCACCGACGCGTAGACGATCGCGTCCTGCGCGGACAGGCCGAGCTCCGCCTGAAGCTCGAGCGCCATCCCCGCGACGCCAGCCGTGAGGGGGATCACGTCGGCGCCGGCGATGACGCGCTCCACGACGCGGTTGAGGCGGTGCCGCTCGTCTTCTTCGCTCGCGGCCAGAACGCCCGTGACTACGCGCGAGCGCTGGGCGAGCGCCTGGTACGGCTTGGAACGCGCCAGCTCGTCGATCTCCGCCGAAAGCTGGACAAGCAGTGAGCGGCGCGCCTTGGCACGCCGGATGAGCGTCTCGTGCGGCTCCGCGAGGGAGAACGCGGGGACGACCAGCCGGATGCGTCCGGCCTCGGAGAGCTCCAGCAGCCGCTCCGCGTTCTCGTGATCAGCGCGGAGAAAGGCGAGCTCCAGGACGAAGTTCGACTCCGCGTAGACGATCATCGCCCGATGCCGTTGGGTTCGAACGCGACCGATCCGTTCCGTATGGCCTGGTAGGCGCCGGAATCCAGGAGCATGCGGTCCGCCTCGGAATCGCGCCGGGGTCTGCGGAACGTCTGCGCCAGGTCCCGGAGCCAGGATCCGACGGCGATCTGGAGACTGCCCTCGCCCAGGTCGCCGGATCCCGCGGCCCAGGAGCCCAGGTACTCGCGCACGACGTCCGCCGTCGCCGCCTCGTAATCCGGCGGCACGTTCATCCCGGACGACCTGCTCCACAGGAACAGGCAGTCGGGAAGCGCGATCAGGAAGTACGGCGCGTTGGGAACCGCTCCGTGCGAGAGCAGGTTGCGGCGGAAGCGGGCGGCCCACTGCGGCGATGCACCCGGCGTGCTCTTTACCTCGACCACCAGCTGCAGCCGGTGGTCGGGAGAGTAGACCTCGATGTCGGGGCGCGTGTCCATCGTGGCTTCCGGGAAAGGAGATTCGGCACCTTGCGACGAATAGTAACCGGACGGACGCGTTCTGCCCAGCGGGCACGGCACGCGAAAGTGGATGCTGGTTCTCCCGTCCCGGGTGGAACGGGGAAGGGGGGAGGCGGTAGATTGGGCGCATGAACGATCGCACTTCCTTCGCGCCGCGGCCGTTTCGCCCGGCGTGGTGGCTGCCGGGCGCGCACGCGCAGACCATCGCCGGGCGCTTCGTGCGGCCGCCGCACGGCGTGCACTACCGCCGCGAGCGCGTGGAGACGCCCGACGGCGACTTCCTGGACCTGGATTTCGCCACGGTGGACGGCGCGCCCGCCATGGGCGACGGCGCGCCGCTGTGCCTGTTGATCCACGGGCTGGAGGGGAGCGCGTCGTCCTCCTACGTGCTGGAGACCTGCCGCGCGCTGGCGGAGCACGGCATCCGCGCCGTGGCCATGAACTTTCGCTCGTGCAGCGGTGAGCCCAACCGTACGGCGCGCTTTTACCACGCGGGTGACACGGCGGACCTCGGGTTCCTGCTCGATCTGCTCGCGGACCGTTTTCCACGGGCGACGCTGCTGGGGACCGGCTTCTCCCTGGGGGCCAACCAGCTGCTCAAGTACCTGGGCGAGCAGGGCGAGGCGTCGCGCATCCGCGCGGCGGTGTCGGTGTCCGTGCCGTTCGACCTGGGACGCGGCGCGGACAAGCTGTGGGCGTCGTTCATGGGGCGGGCGTACACGCGGCACTTCGTGGGCCGGCTGGTGGGCAAGTACCGCACGAAGCGCGAGACGCGGGGCGACCTGCCGGGGCCGCTCGTGGACGCGGAGCGCATCTTCACGTCACGCTCGTTCCGCGAGTTCGACGACGCGCTCACGGCGCGGCTGCACGGCTTTCGCGACGCGGACGACTACTACACGTCCAGCAGCTCCGCGCGGTTCGTGCACGCCATCCGCGTCCCCACGCTGCTGGTGCAGGCCCTGGACGACCCCTTCGTGGACGAGGCCTCCATCCCCCGCGCGGCCATCGACGCCAACCCCATGCTGCACAAGGCGTTCGTCCCCCACGGCGGGCACGTGGGGTTCATCGGGGGCCCGCCGCACCGGCCGCGCTTCTGGGCGGAGCGCGAGGCAGCGCGCTTTCTGGCCCTGCAGGTGAGCCACTGAAACGGCAACTGCATTCTCACGCAGAGGGAGCAGAGGCAGCAGAGTACTTCATCTCGCGACGAAGTTCTCCGCGCCTCCGCGGCTCTGGCTGAGGATGCAGTTTTGTTACGCCGGGACGGCGATACGGAGCGCGGGAACCTGCCGGCGGGCGTCCACCTGCGCGCGGTAGTCCGCGTAGTCGCCCACGACGGGCACGGGCGCGGACGGCGTCCACGGGCGGTACTTGAGCGCGTGCGCCGTGTTGAACAGCACCACCTCGTCCGTTTGCCGTACCCACCCGCTCTCCCGCAGCCGCTCCAGCCCCGCCAGCGTCGCCGCGCCCTCGGGTGACGACGAGACCCCCGCCGTGCCAAGGCGCGCCTGCGCCGCCGTGATCTCCTCGCGCGTCACCGACACGGCCGTGCCCTCGCTCTCGCGCACGATGCGCGACACCAGCGGGCCGTCCGGCGGGCTGGGAACGCGCAGCCCCGTGGGCGTGGGGCGCACCTCGTCCGCCGCCGCGCCGGCCCCGTCGTCGCCCGTGATGGCGGGGAGCAGCGGCGTGCACCCGTGCTCCTGCACGCACGCAAAGCGCGGCACGTCGCCCGAGACCCAGCCCAGCGCCCGCAGCTCGCGGAACGCCTTCCACATCCCGATGATCCCCGATCCGCCCCCCGTGGGATAGACGATCACGTCCGGAAACCGCCATCCCAGCTGCTCCGCCAGCTCCAGCCCCATCGTCTTCTTGCCCTCCGCGCGGCCGGGCTCGCGCAGGGTGCCCACGCTGGTCCACCCCTCGTCGTCGCGGCCGGCGTCGATCAGGCGGCCGGCGTCCTGGATGAGGCCGCGGACGAGGAACGTCTCGGCGCCGTACGAGCGGCACTCGTCCACGATGAGCCCCGGGCAGTCCCGCGGGAGAAAGACGTGCGCCGCGATCCCCGCCCGGGCGGCGTACGCCGCCAGGGCGCTGGCCGCGTTGCCGTTGGAGCCCACGGCCGCCTTGCGGATGCCGTGCTCCACCAGCAGCGACACGGCCACGGAAAAGCCGCGCGCCTTGAAGCTGCCCGTGGGGTTCTGCTCCTCGTGCTTTACGTGCAGGCGGCGGATGCCCAGCTCCCGCGCCACCGCGTCCAGCGGCAGCAGCGGCGTGGAGCCCTCGCCCAGCGAGACGATGGACTCGTCGCGCTCCACGGGCAGCATCTCGCGGTAGCGCCACAGCGAGCCGTGCCGGCCCCGCAGCACGCCCGGGCTCAGCGTGGCGGCCACGCGGTCCAGGTCGTACTCCACCAGCAGCGACCCGCCGCACGCGCACCGCGCCGACAGGCGGAACTCCGTTTGGGCATCGCAGCGGCTGCACGTGAGCCAGAACCTCGCCATGTGCCTACTCCAGGTGTGGGGGAAAACGGGGGAGCCTGCGTGCACCGCGCGTCCCTTCCGGGCAGTGCCGATTTCGCTTCAATTGTTTATTGTCCGAAACGGTGGCCTGCATGGGCGCGGCTTGGCGCCTTGCCGGATCCCACCCGCGGGAACCGGCCGCGTCAGGTACGATCGGCGATGGAGGCGAGGCTGCGCGTCACGACCAGCTTACGGGTGAACGCGATGCCGGAAACGGAGCGCGTACACCGGAACGAATGATTATAATCACCCGTCCCGGTTTCGCGAAAGTGCTGAATGATGTCCGATAGGGAGAGCAGGGCTCGGATGGGCGCCTGTGGGTTATCAAGGAGATCGGACGGCGGCGCCGGGAGGAAACGCCTGCCGCCGCACGGGCACCGGGCATGCGTAAATGGCTGGTGATCCCGCGAGTTGCATCGAACGGAAACGAGACACAATGACGGACGTGATCGACCCGGTGGACGTGCGCGCCACCTTTGGCCGGACGGTGGAGGAGCGCTTCAGCCACCGCCTTTCCCTGAACGTGCCCACGCGCGGCAACGCCAAGGTGGAGCAGCTCATCGCCCGCATCAACGCCGACGACGAGCTGTACGCCCTGTGGCTGTCCGCCAACGTGAACGCCGTGGAGCGCCTGGGGATGACGGACCACGGCCCCGTGCACGTAAAGATCGTGATGAACATCGCGGCCAAGCTGCTGCGCGTGCTCACCGAGCACGGCGTGGAGCCCGCCGTGGTGCACAACTACGGGATGGGGATCGACGACGCGGAGGTGGTGGTGGTCCTGGCCGCCCTGCTGCACGACGTGGGGATGAGCATTCACCGCCGCGACCACGAGGAGTTCTCCCTGTTCGTGGCGCAGCCCAAGGTGCGCGAGCTGCTGGAGGGCATCTATCCCGTGGGGCAGGCCACCATCCTGCGGAGCGAGGTGCTGCACGCCATCATCGGCCACCGCAGCGGCGGCAAGCCCATGACGCTGGAGGCCGGCGTGGTGCGCGTGGCCGACGCGCTGGACATGGCCAAGGGCCGCTCGCGCATCTCCATGGGGATCGAGGGGACCATGAGCATCCACTCCATCTCGGCGGCGGCCATCGAGGCCGTGCACATCGAGAGCGGCGAGACCAAGCCTGTCCGCATTCGCGTGGAGATGAGCAACAGCGCCGGCATCTTCCAGCTGGACCAGCTGTTCCGCGAAAAGCTGCACGGCAGCGGCCTGGAGTCCTACGTCGAGGTCGAGGCCCTCATCGAGGGCGAGGCCGAGAAGCGCCTGGTGCAGACGGCGTACAGGCTGTAAGCCGCGGGATGCCGGCATCCCGCTCCGGCGAATGAGGCTGATCGCGGATCGGGTCCAGTAAGGTCGTCTCCCCGCCGGAGCGAATGAATTCGCCGCTGGAAAGGCACGAAGTCCGCCTGCGCGGACTGCCCCAGCGGGGGAGACGCCGTGTGCACCGGCGCGGGCATGGACGGCTCGAGCGCGGCCCGTGTGCACAGCGGTGGAGTGCGGCAGGAGCGCTGATCTCGGCGCGGAGCGAATGGTGCCGGTTGCGGATCTGATCCGGTGAGGTCGTCTCCCCGCCGGAGCGAATGGAATTCGCCGCTGGAAAGGCACGAAGTCCGCCTGCGCGGACTGCCCCCAGCGGATGCCGGCCTGTCTGCACCACGGCGGGCATCGATGGCTCGAACGCGGCCGGTGTGCACAGCAGCGGCGGCGTGCGGCAGGAGCTGACGGCGAAGGCAGATATCGGCGCGGAGCTGCCTTGGCGCCGGCTACCGCGGCAGGTGCACGTTGCCGTCGTCGTCGATCCGCCAGTCGGGGTTCCAGGCCACCTCCCACGCGTGGCCGTCCGGGTCCGCGAAGTAGCCTGAGTATCCACCCCACTCCGCCTGGTGCGCGGGGCGGAGCACGGTGCCGCCGGCGGCCACCGCCTCGGCCAGCGCCGCGTCCACGCCCTCGCGCGTGCGGACGTTGTGCGCCAGGGCCACGTCGCCCGGCCCGCGCGGCGTGCGGCCGGTGTCCCTGGCCATCGCCGCGCGGTTCCAGAGGGAGAGGACGATCCCGCCCAGCTGAAAGAACGTCACTTCCTCGTTCGCGAAGCCGGGCGTCCAGCCCAGCGCCTGGTAGAACCGCCGCGCCCGCGCCACGTCGTCCACGCCCAGCGTCACCAGGCTCAGCCGCTGCTCCATCGCTTCCTCCGTCACGGGTTGCCGCCGCGCGCCAGCGGCCGGCATCGGTTGATCGGCGCGATTGCGCCGGCCGTCTTGAAGAAACCGGATCCGTCCACCGCCGCGCGCGTTCCGCCGCGCGGGACGTCCCCGGCCTCGCCATTCTCAGGCGTGACGTCCGTTTCTCAGGGCGTGGCGTCCGCCGCGGAGGCGGGAAGGACGGGCGTGGCGACGGGGACGCGATCCGCGCGGCTGGTGCGCTGCACCCACACGGCCATGGCCCCGTTTACCACGACGCCCACGGCGTAGGGAAGCACGAAGCCGGCCGCGCCGTACGCGCGGATGCCGATCCAGGCTGCGGCCACCCCCACGGCGCTCACCCCCAGGGAGAGCGCCCCCACCCGGGCAAAGAACCCGCGGCCCACCCACTGCGGCGCCATCACCGTGGCGAACGTCATCCCGGGAACGGACAGCAGCAGCATCCGCAGCACGGGCACGGCCGGCAGGAACTCGGGGCCCCCCATCAGCGTCAGCAGTGCCTCCATCCATAGCAGCAGGGGCAGCTGCACGAACGCCAGCACCAGCACGGCGGGATGCACGCCGCCGAACCAGGCGTCCCCCGCGAGCAGCCATCCCCCAGCGCCACGGCCCAGCCCGTGGCGGTGATCCCCCCCACCAGGGCCAGCAGGGTGCCGGCGATCCGCCCCGTCCCGTCGCCGCGCTCCCGCCCCGCGCCCTGGTGCACGGCCACGGGCGACAGGCCCAGGTGACCCACGGTGGCAAAGAGCCCCGCCCGGGCCAGGGCGCGCATCCTCCGGCTCCGTCCGCTGCGACGCGGTCCCGTGTACCCGGACGGGGGGGATGGCGCATCCCCGGCGGTGGGAGGCGGGGACGAAAGAGCGTAGCACGCGGCGGCGCGCCCATCAACCGGCCGTTTGCGGAGGACGGCGCGGGGACGCAGGTTGTCCGCCTCGCACGCCAACCGGGAGGCGCGGTGGAGGGATGGGGCGGGCTCGCGGCGCTCGTGTCCGGCGGGCAGACGGGGGTGGACCGCGCGGCGCTGGACGTGGCGATGGAGCGCGGCATCCCGCGCGGCGGCTGGTGCCCCGCGGGCCGGTGGGCGGAGGACGGCCCCATCGACGGGTGCTACCCCCTGCGCGAAACACCCTCCGCCGATCCCGCCCAGCGCACGGAGTGGAACGCGCGCGACAGCGACGGCACGGCGCTGCTCGTCGCGGCCGGCGACAGCCCCGGCACGGCGCTGACGCGGGAGAGCGCGCGGCGGCTGGGCCGGCCCGTGTACCCCTGGCAGCTGGACGCGCCGCCGGACGCCGGCCACTTTCGCCGCTGGCTGCAGATTCACCGCGTCCGCACGCTGAACGTCGCCGGGCCGCGCGAGAGCGAAGCGCCCGGCATCTACGCCGCCGCCGCGGACTGGCTGCGCGCCGCCCTCCCCTGATCCACGCGCCGATGATCCGCATCCTTTTCCTCTGCCTTGCCCTTTGCCTGGCGGCCGCGTGCGGCGGCGGCTCCGGCGGCGCCCCGCGGGACGGCGACGTGCGCTTCGACACCGTTGCCGGGTACCAGCTGGGAATGCTGCTGCCGGAAGCCCGGGAGGCCGCGGCCGCGCACGGCGAGGACCTGCGATGCACGCGCGAGCTGGACAGCTACGGCTCCACCCCGCTGCCGGACTCCAGCGTGCGGCTGCTCCGCGACCTGGAACGGTGCGAGCCGCCCCACGACCGCTACCTGCTCTTCTTTCACCGTAGCGCGCTGCAGTCGGTGGTCCTCCCCTATTCCGACGAATGGAACCAGGTGCCGGTGGAGGCGCTGGTGGCGCGGCTGTCCGCGAAGTGGGGCAAGCCCAAGGGCCGCGAGGAGTACACCTACGAGGACGGCCGGCGGGAGATCCTTATCTACTGGCAGCGCCGTGGCCTGCCCGGCGAGGCCAACCTGCGCTGTCTGCGGGGCAGCCTTGCCGGCGAATGCACGCTGGTGCACCACCGGGGAAGGATCAAGCGTGACTGACGATTCCATCCACCGCGTCCGCGAGATCACGTGCGCGTCCTGATCACCGGCGGGGGCGGGCTGCTGGGCGGCGAGCTCATCCGCCAGGCGCCCGCCGGCGTGGAGGTGCACGCCACGCGTCGCGCGTCGCCCGTGCACGGCGCGGAGGCGCATCCCGTGGAGCTGTCGGACGGGGACGCCGTCGGTGCGCTGTTCCAGCGCGTGCGGCCGGCGCTCGTCCTTCACACGGCGTACTCCGCCGCGGAGGGCGAGCGTGACATCGTCCGCGCCACGGAGAACGTGGTGGATGCGTGTCTTTCGATCGACGCCGCGCTCGTGTACATGAGCACGGACGCGCTGCTGGACGGCGAGTCGTCGCCCT
>NZ_DASURI010000384.1:0-4790 GCF_036280135.1 Longimicrobium sp. | reverse complement strand
ACTTCATCGCGCGATGAAGTACTCTGCTGCCTCTGCTCCCTCTGCGTGAAAATGCTTTGAATCTTTTACTGCAGGGTGCGGGCGGCGGGCTGACACGCGGGCCAGCGGCTGGGCTGGCCCTGCGGCGTCGCGGGAATCTCGCGCATGGTGCGCGGCATCCGCTGCGGGTCCTCCGACGCCTGGTACGCCAGCATGGCCAGCAGCACCGCGTTCCGGCGCACCTCGTCAAACACCACCTTGTCGTACGTGTCGCGGTTGGTGTGCCAGGTGTACGTGCCGTAGTCCCACGACCTGGACAGCAGCCAGAAGCCCGGCGCGCCCCGGCAGACGAACGACGAGTGGTCGCTGGAGCCCGCGCTGGGCAGCCCCGGGTCGTCCAGCTCGATCCCCTGCCCCAGCGACGGCGGCACGCGTGCCAGCCAGCGCCGAAAGAACGGCGCCGCGCCCGTAAAGCCCTGGAACGAGATGCGGTCGATGACACCCGTGCCCGTGTCCTGGTTCAGCAGCACCTGCATGCCGTCCACCACCTCCGGGTGGTCCTCGGCAAAGGCGCGCGAGCCGTTGAGCCCCTGCTCTTCCCCGCTCCACAGGCCCACGACGATGGTCCGGCGCGGGTTGGGATAGACGCGGCGGAGGATGCGCATCGCTTCCATCATCACCAGCACGCCCGTGCCGTTGTCGGTGGCGCCGGACGCCGCGTCCCACGAGTCGAAGTGGGCGCTGAGCACCACGTACTCGTTGGGCAGGCGGCGGCCGCGCACCATGGCGACCGTGTTCATGGCCTGCGCGGCGCCCGTGTACTCCGCCCGCGCGTCCACGCGCAGCGCGGGGCCCTGACCGTTCCGGGCCAGGCGAAAGAGCAGGCCGTAGTCCTCGCAGGTCACGTTCAGCACGGGGACGGCGGGCGTCGTGGCCATGTGCACGAACTCCGTGCCCCATCCGCCCGTCCAGTCGTTCGTCAGCACGCCCGCGGCGCCGGCCTGCCCCAGCACGTGCGTGAGCTCCTCCGGGCCCATGCCCCAGCGGGCAAGGCGACGCTCCCACGCGGTGTCCGTCCGCGCGATCTGCTGGGAGATGCCGGCCAGCGTCTCCGGCCGCGCCCACTGCTGCCAGTTCTCGATGGGGCGGCAGGTGACGGGGTTGGCATCCAGCAGCACGAACTTGCCCCGGACGGAGGCGAACCACGCGCGCAGCCCCACCGTGTCGGCCAGCTCCGGGAGCACGACGACGTCACCCGTGACAGGCCCGTCCGTGCCGCGGCTGTACGACAGCAGCCGCGCCTCCAGCGAGCGGACGCGCGGCTCCACGAGATCGACGTGCGCCGGCCCGCGCCGCCAGCCGATCCACTCCCCGTACGGCTCGTTGCGCGCCTCCGCGCCCCACGCCGACATCCGCGCCGCCGCCCACTCGTGCGCCGCCCGCTGCCCCGGCGACCCCGTGAGCCGCGGGCCGATGGAATCCAGCAGCGCGGCCGCCATGGGCTCCAGCTGGGAGCGTTGCATCCCCTCGTCCCAGATGGCGCGCAGCACGCGGTCGTTCGTGCGCCACTCCGTCTGCGCGGCGGCGGGGACGGCGGCCAGCAGCAGGCCGGCGATTGCGATGCGCTTGATCACGTCGGTGCGGAAAGCGGAAGTGCGATGGATGTCGATGGTGACCGAAGCCGCGCGGCTCACGGCGCCGGAGACGAGACGCGCCGCCGGACGAGATCATCCAGGTTGCTGATCGCCACCGCGATGAACATGGCCTCCGTGCAAGACCGGAGCAGGAGCAGCACCGGATGTCGCAGAGGAGACAGTGCGATCGCGTCCCAGAGCCACACCGGCAGCAGCAGGCCGGCCATGCGGCTGGCCACGTACACCAGCCCCGTCAGCATGGCCGGGAGGATGCTTCCGCGCGTCCGGCTGGACCACTGCACTCCGAACACGACGAACATCGGCGCGACGAAAACCACCCACGGCTGGACGGCCGCAAGGCACAGCAGCCCCAGGCCTGCGATCAACCTTCGTCGTGAGAACGGGCGTTCACGATCGGGGACGAAGGGGAGGGCTTCGGCGGGCATCGGATTCTGCACGTGGGAGATACGGCGGATGCGGACGATCAGCGCCCGTCTGGATCCAGGTCCACGAGTCGGGCCGTGGCGCGGCCGTCCGCCAGCTCGGCGAGCGCGACGGTCACGGGGTCCTTGAAGCGGCGCCGGCCCGCGCTCCCCGGGTTCACGGCCAGGACGGAACCGACTTGGCGGATCAGGGGCCGGTGCGAGTGGCCAAAGACGACGAGCCCCGCGTCCGGGTGCGCCGCGGCGGCCTTCTCGGGCGTGGGCGAGCCCAGCTGCATCCCGTGCAGCATGGCCACGCGCACGCCGCCCAGCTCCAGCCGCGCCACCTCCGGCACGCGGCCGCGGATGTCCATCCCATCCACGTTGCCCCACACGGCCGTGACGGGTGCGAGGGCCTGCAGCTCCGTGAGGATGTCCGCGTCGCCGATGTCGCCGGCGTGAAGGATGTGCTCCACGCCCGCGAACACCTCGAAGACCTGGGCGCGCAGCAGCCCGTGTGTGTCGGAGATGATGCCGATCTTCATCCGCCCCCTATCACGATGTCGTCGCCGCGCGGTTCGGCCCGCGCGGGCTCAGCGGTCCAGCCCCAGGTGGTGCTCGAAGAAGGGGAGCAGGTCGCCGCCGCCCTCCCCCGCCCGCGCCGAGCGCGTCATGGCGAACTCCCCCGCCAGCAGCGCCGTCAGCAGCAGCGCCGCGACCAGCAGGCCCAGCGACAGGGCGGCCGCGCCGCGCATGCGCCGCATGGCCGCCCGCGCGACGACGGCGGCGCACCCCAGGGCCAGGATGAACGCCGCCGGCGTCATGAAGAACTCCAGGGCCGTCCCCGACCCCGGCGCGTCCAGGTAGTAGAAGTCCCAGTACGCGCCCAGCACGTTCGCGAACAGCAGGGCCAGAACGAGCGCGCCGGCGGCCAGCACTGCCGTGGACGCCCAGCCCAGCCGCTCGGAGAGGAACGTCTTCACGCGGGGCGCTCGCCGCTCTTCCAGCGGTTGCCCACGTCGTGCGCCACCCGCAGGTGGTCCAGGATGCGCGCCACGACGAAGTCCACGAGGTCGTCGATGGACCGCGGCCGGTGGTAGAACCCCGGCGCGGCGGGCATGACGGTGGCCCCGGCCCGCGTGAGGCGCGTCATGTTCTCCAGGTGGAGGAGCGACAGGGGCGTCTCGCGCGGAACGAGGATGAGCGGGCGCCGCTCCTTGAGCGCCACGTCCGCCGCGCGCTCCACCAGGTTGCGCGACGTCCCCGCAGCGATGGAGGCCAGGGTGCCCATGGAGCACGGGCAGATCACCATCCCCGCGGACGGCGCGGAGCCGCTGGCGGGCGTGGCGCCGCGGTCCAGCGAGTCGTACAGCTCCACGCGCGACCAGTCGCCCGTGGCGGCGCGCAGGCCGTCTACGCCGTCGATCCCCGACTCTTCCTTGAGCAGCCGCAGCCCGTAGCCGCTCACGATGAGCCGCACGGGGGTGCCGCTGTCGTTCAGGGCGCGCAGCAGGCGCACGGCGTACGGCGCGCCCGACGCGCCCGTGATGCCGAACACGACCGGCGCGCCGGGAGAGGCACTCACGCGAAGAGCCTTTCCCCCAGCACGATCAAAAAGAAGACGACGGAGATGGCGCCGTTGATGTTGAAGAACGCCGCGTCGATCTTGGACAGGTCGTCGGACTTTACCAGGCTCTGCTCGTACAGCAGCATGCCCGCGATGATGGCCGTCCCCGTGAAGTACGCCGCGCCCAGCTCCGGCAGCAGGAACCCCAGCGACACGAACTGCGCGGCGCTCAGCAGGTGCAGCACGCGCGAGAACGCCAGCGCGCCTTTCAGGCCCAGCGCGGCGGGGATGGAGTGCAGGCCCTGGCTGCGGTCAAAGTCGATGTCCTGCAGCGAGTACAGGATGTCGAAGCCCGCCACCCAGCACAGCACGCCGCCCGCCAGCACCAGCAGCGCCGCCGGCGGCCGGCTCCACTCGCCCGCCACGGCCAGGTACGCGCCCACGGGGGCGATGGCCAGCGCCAGGCCCAGCACGAGATGGGCGAAGCGGGTGAAGCGCTTGGTGTAGCTGTAGAACAGGATCCACCCCAGCGCGAACGGGGCCAGCACCAGGCAGACGCGGTTGAGCATCGCCGCGCAGAAGATGAAGACGGCGCTGGCAGCCACCACGGCCGCCGTGGCCTCGCCCACGGACAGCTTGCCGGCGGGGATCTCGCGCATCTGCGTGCGCGGGTTGCGCGCGTCGATGGCGCGATCCACGATGCGGTTGAAGCCCATGGCCGCGAACCGCGCGCTGGTGAACGCGGCCAGGATCAGCAGCACGTCCCACGGGTCCACGCGGTGGTGGTACGACGCCAGCGTGGCACCCACCAGCGCGAACGGCAGGGCGAAGATGGTGTGCGGCAGCTTTACCAGGTTGCTGTAGTCGACGAGCCGCCCCCGCCCGCCGATGTGCTGCCCCTCGAGCCTATGTGTGGTCACTGCTTCGCGATCGGTTCACGGGTTGCTCTGCCTCGAGGAGAACTACATCCGCGAGGTCCTTCGGCCGTCCAGATGCTCGTTTGTTGACCAGCAGATGCTTTTTGCTGATGAAAGGGACAACGACACCTTCGAACTTGAGGTGCTCCCGCTCTCGCCACGCCTCGTCGAAGGTAAGTCCATCGACTTCTGTCAGGATATCGATACGGACAGGAACAACGCCGATTTGAAAGAAGAATCCCGGCCGCGCGAAATCTCCAGGCGTGAGGTT
>NZ_DASURI010000383.1:0-2469 GCF_036280135.1 Longimicrobium sp. | reverse complement strand
AGCGTCGCGACGGAGCCCTCCGTCTCCCCGCCAAAGCGCCCCTCCTCCGTCGAAAGCAGCAGCTCCCAGCGGCCCGCCGTCTCCTCTTTCCGCGTGAGATCCACGGAAAGCGAGCCCTCGAAGCAAACGACCAGGAGCAGCGCGCTCCCATCCCCCGCCGTGCGCTTGAGCGACAGCGCGTGCGCGCCGAGCGCGGCAACGGCAAAGCCCTCGCGATCGCGGCGGCGCAGCGCGGGATGCGTGCGGCGCAGGCGCAGCAGCTCGCGGTACAGCGCCAGGACCCCCGCGTGCGGCGCGCGATCCCGCTCGTCCCACTTCAACTTTGACCGCGTGAACGTCTCCGGCGCCTGCGGATCGGGGATCTTTTCGCGCACCGCGGGATCGGCGAACGCGCTGAACTTGCCGAACTCCTTGCGCCGCCCCTCCGTCACCAGCCTGCCCAGCTCCTCCGGGTGGTCCGTGAAGTACTGGAACGGCGTGGACGCGGCCCACTCCTGCCCCATCCACAGCAGCGGCGTGTACGGCGACATCAGCAGCAGGGCGGATGCGGCACGGTAGGCGGGAAGGGTGACCGTCTCCGTCAGGCGGTCGCCCATGGCGCGATTGCCCACCTGGTCGTGGTTCTGGATGACGTGCACGAACGCCGCCGGCGGCAGCCCCCCGGCCGGCGTTCCGCGCGGCGCGCCGTGGTTGGCCGATTCCTGCCCCTCGTAGAACCAGCCCTGCCGCAGCGTGCGGACGATGTCCTCGACCGAGCCCGTGTAATCGGCGAAGTACGCCTCGTGGTCGCCCGCCAGGTGCCGCCGCAGCTGGTGGTGCAGGTCATCGGCCCACACGGCGTCCAGCCCGTGCCCTTCCGAGAGGATCACGCGCTCGTCGTTGCGCTCATCCTCCGCGATCAGGACAAAGTGACGGTCGGGCGGGAGCGCGGCCCGCACGCGTTCCCGCATCTCCGTGAGCACGTGGCGCGGCGAATCGTCCAGGATGGCGTGCGTGGCATCCAGCCGCAGCCCGTCTACGTGGTACTCGCGGGCCCAGTGGATGGCGTTCTGGACGGCGAACTCGCGCACGGCCGGGTTGGCGTAGTCGATGGCGTCGCCCCAGGGCGTGCAGTGGCGGTCCGTGAAGTACTTTCCGCCCGTGACGGCGTGCAGGTAGTTGCCCTCGGGCCCCAGGTGGTTGTAGACCACGTCCAGGATCACGGCCAGCCCCCGCGCGTGCGCCGCGTCCACGAAGCGCCGGAACGCCTCGGGCCCGCCGTACGCCGAGTCGGGCGCGTACAGGTATACGCCGTCGTATCCCCAGTTGCGCGCGCCGGGAAACTCCGCGATGGGCATGGGCTCGATGGCCGTCACGCCCAGCGCCACGATCTCGTCCAGCCGCGCGATGAGCCCGTCAAAGTCGCCGGATTCCGACGCCGTGCCCACGTGCACCTCGTAGATCGTCATCTCCTCCAGGGGCACGCCGCGCCACCCGTCGTCCGTCCAGGCGAACGCAGACGGGTCGACGACGGCGGACGGCTCGTGCACCCCGTCGGGCTGCGAGCGCGACGCGGGATCGGGGAACGCGTCCCCGCCGTCCAGCCGGTACCGGTAGCGCGCCCCCACGCCGATCCCCTGCACCACGCCGCGGAACCAGCCGTCCGCCTCCGCCCCCAGCGGGTGCACGGCTTCCGCATCCGGCCCGTAGACGATCACGTCCACGCGCTCGCTGGTGGGCGCCCACACGCGGAACTCCACCCCGTCCTCCACCACGTTGGCGCCCAGCGTCAGGCGCCACGACTCGCGATCCGTCATCTCCCCTCGCATTGCTGTATCCGGCATCCTGCCCATGGTTGTTCAATCGTCCGCGGCGAGAGGCATCCCGAACGGAACCCCCCTTCTCCCCTCCATGCGTCATCCTGAGGAGCCGCCGCGCGGTCGCGATCCGCACGGAGACCATGGCGGCGACGAAGGATCTTGCCCGCGAAGCTCGGGGCCGACCCTCGTGCGCGATGCCGGCTCCGGGAATCGCACACAAGATCCTTCGGTCGCGCCAGGACCCGGTGCCGGATCGGGCTACGCGCGGCGCTCCCTGAATAGAAAGTCAGGGCCAGGCTCGTGCGTGGAGGCGTGCCCCGTGCGAGCGCCCCCTCCGCTCGCCTAGGCTCGCACCTCCCCCAATAACCCCTGGGGGAGGTTGGATGGCGGCGACTTTCATCCCGCAGGGTGCGCGCAGTGCCGAATGACTCAGGAAATCAAGCGACGGTGCAGATGACCCGACGGGTGCAGGAGCTGTCGGCGCAGGCCGACATTGCGGGTTCACAGCCGCGATTTCAATCGCCGGGGCTGGGGGGCCGCCCATCGGCACGCCCCCATTCGGCCGGGCTGGGGCGCGGCCCACCATTCCAGATCCATCCGCATGGGCGACAACGCCTTTCGCGCCGAGGGCGAGCTGCGCCCGCAGGACTACGGCTTCCGCGGCGGCGAC
>NZ_DASURI010000382.1:0-3654 GCF_036280135.1 Longimicrobium sp. | reverse complement strand
CACATCAAGCGGCTGCGACATGTGACGCTCTGGCGAGTCGAAGTGTGAACGGTGTTCACCACACACTAGTCCACGGCGTCAACTACCACCAGGTACACGACCCGAAAGTGCGAAAGTGCGAAAGTGCGAAAGTGCGAAAGTGCGAAAGTGCGGAGGTGCGGAGGTGCGGAGGTGCGGAAGTGGCCCGGCGAGATGCCGGGCCTTTTTCGCGCGGGGTGGAAATCGCGGTGGAGCGGGTGCAGCCGGTAACAAGGTTGATCGGGGAAGGCCATTCCCGAGCCGGAGCGAATGGATGCCGATTGCGGATCTCATGCGGTACCGGCCGTCTCCCAGCCGGAGCGAATGAATTCGCCGCTGGAAAGGCACGAAGTCCACCTGCGCGGACTGCCCCAGTGAAGGTCCGGCCACGTGCACCAGGGCGTGCTTCGATGATCGAAGACACCGCACCGAACGCGGAAAGCCCCGCCAAGACGACGCTGCGCGTCGCCCGGCGGGGCTTCAACTGCTTGATGTCGGTCGGATGCGAGTCGGGCGCTGTTATCGTGCTTCGCGTGCCTCGCGCACGACATCTACGATTTCGTCGACCGTGATGCCGATGTTCACGCCGGGTACATCCAGGGGCGAACGCCGCTTCTGCTCCGGCGTGAGGAGGAATGTGCTGCCATCTCGACGGCGGATCGCGACAGCGCCATCGTCGCGCGCTTCGTCCAGCAGAGTCGCCAGGTTCTGGCGAGCTTCGGTATACGTGTAGACCTTCATTCTGGAACCTCTACGATCTCTACGCCCACCTGGGGAGCGACCCTCGCAAGTCGCTGATCCAGCGTAAGCAACGGGAGCCGCTGATCGACCGCCGCCGCGAGCATGTAGGCATCATACGCATAGATGTCGAGTTGATGCGCGATGCTTACCGCTTTCTGCAAACGCACCCCCAACCGGCGAATCGGCACCTGCTCGTATGCCTCGAGCACGAGCAATGCCTGTTCCAGCGTCAGCCGCTTGCGCTTGAAGAGCAGGGCGATGGCGTTGCCGATCTCCCAATCGATGGAAGCCGGCGCGGCGATGTCCGCATCCCTGGTGATCTCAAGCAGGCGGGGCTTTGAGGGTTCCTCCAGCAGGATGGCCAGGATCGCGGACGTATCTACGATTAGATCCACTGGCCTGTACCATTGTACAAGTGGAGGGTCGGCGGGTTCCGAATTGAACAAAGAGCGCGCTGGCTGATCACCTCACGCACTCACGCACTCACGCACTCACGCACTCACGCACTCACGCCCATGAACCCCGGCAGGTCCCGCACGAGCGTCTTGGTGTTCACGGGCTTCACCAGGTAGGCGGCGCAGCCGGCGGCCAGGCACGCCTTGCGGTCCGCCTCCTCGTCGCGGCCCGTCACGGCCACCACGGCGATCCCCGCCGTGTCCTCGCGCGCCTTGATGCGGCGCACCACGTCCAGGCCCGTCATGTCGGGCAGGCCCATGTCCAGCAGCACCAGGTCCGGCACCCGGTCCGCCGCCAGGCGCAGCGCGTCCTCGCCCGTGCCGGCGCCCAGCACCGTGTACCCGGCATCCTCCAGCAGGATGGTGAACGCGTCGCGGATCGCGTCGCTGTCCTCCACCAGCAGCACCGTCCGGCCCTCCATCGCCGCCTCCGTCACGCGTCCGCCGCGTCCTCGCCGGGCGCCGGCTCCGCGCCGGGTCCCGCCGCGTGAATGGAGGGAAGGGTGAAGAAGAAGCGGCTGCCGTGCCCCAGCTCGCTCTCCACCCAGATGCGCCCCCCGTGCAACTCCACGAACCGCCGCGCGATGCTCAGCCCCAGTCCCGTGCCGTGGTGCACCCGCGCCCGTGACGCGTCCACCTGCGCGAACTCGCGAAAGATGAGCTCGTGGTGCTGCGGGTCGATGCCGATCCCGCTGTCGGCCACCTCCACCTGCAGCCAGCCGGGCTGCCCGGGCGCCTGCCGGGCCTCCACCCGCACCCATCCCTGCTCGGGGGTGAACTTGATGGCGTTGCCGATGAGGTTGCCCAGCACGTGCGCCACCTTGTCGCGGTCCGCCCACGCGGGCGCCACGCCGCCGTCGTACTCCGCGCTGAACTGCAGCCCCTTTCGCTCCAGCAGCGACGCGTTCATGTCGCGCACCGTCTCCACCACGTCCTGCAGGCGGAACTCCGCCGGGCGGATGTCGATGGCGGGCGCGTTGGTGCGGGCGTAGGTGAGGATCTCCTCGATCATGCCCAGCAGCTGCCGGCAGCTGCCGATCATGCTCTCGATGGCCTCGCGCTGCCGCTGGGTGATCTCGCCCAGCAGCCCGTCGCGCAGGATCTCGCCGTAGGTGACGATGGCCGTGAGCGGCGTGCGCAGCTCGTGCGACACGTTGGTGAGGAACTGGCTCTTGGCCACGTCCAGGTTGCGCAGCTCCAGCACCGCGCGCTCCAGCTCCTGCACGCGCGCCGCCGCCTCGCGGGCCGACGCGGGCACGCCGGGCTCCACCTCCACCACGATGCCGGCGGGGGCGTCGGCGTCGCGGGGCGGCTCCACGATGCGGAAGCCCTCGCGCGCGAGCACCTCACGCAGGCGCTCCGCGGTCGAGTGGTCGCCCTGCAGATAAAGGCGAAGGTCGTTCATCGAGTCCGAGGGAGGGGGAACCTTTGTCGCGCCAATCTAGACAGCGTCTGACGCGACAGCAAGCGGGTCGTCACCCTCCACCTGTTCCGCCAACAGCTGCCGCCGCTGCAGCGCGGCGTAGATGCCGCCCCGCCGCAGCAGCTCCGCGTGGGTTCCGCGCTCCACCAGCCGCCCGTCGTCCATCACCAGGATGAGGTCCGCGTGCATCACGGCCGTCACGCGGTGGCTCACGATCACGCTGGTGCGCCCCGCGAACACCTCCCGGAGCCGCTCCAGGATGCCGTGCTCCGTCTGCGTGTCCACGGCGCTCAGCGCGTCGTCCAGCACCAGGATGGGCGCGTCGCGCGCCACGGCCCGGGCCAGCGCCGCCCGCTGCTTTTGCCCGCCGGACAGGTTGATGCCCCGCTCGCCCAGCACCGTGTCGTATCCGCCGGGAAAGTCCTGGATGGTGGTGTCCAGCCGCGCCACCCCCGCCGCGGCCCGGATGCGCTCCATCCGCCGCCCCTCGTCCGCATCGTCAAAGCCCAGGGCCAGGTTCTCGCCGATGGTCTCGGAGAACAGGAAGGTGTCCTGCGGCACCAGCGCCACCACCTCGCGCAGGCGGGACAGCTTCCACGCGCGCAGGTCCGTGCCGTCCACCAGCACGGCGCCCTCCGTGGGGTCGTACATCCGCGCCAGCAGGCTCACCACGGTGGACTTGCCGGAGCCCGTGGGCCCCACGATGGCGGCCGTGGCCCCCGCGGGGATGCGGAAGTCCACCTCCCGCAGCACGTCGCGCTCCGTTCCCGGGTGGCGGAACGAGACGCGGCGGAACTCGATGTCGCCCCGCACCTGCGCCGGCGCCACGGCATCGGCCGCGTCGCGCACCCGGGGCTCCGTCTCCAGGACCTTGCTCACGCGCCCCATGGACGCCGCGCCGCGCTGAAAGAGGTTGGTCACCCAGCCCAGGGCGATCATGGGCCAGGTGAGCATCCCCAGGTACATCAGGAAGAGCACCAGGTCGCCCGTGGTGATGCGGCCCGCGATGAGGGGGGC
>NZ_DASURI010000381.1:0-4095 GCF_036280135.1 Longimicrobium sp. | reverse complement strand
GGGACATGGGAGCTCTCCGTATCGAGTGATGAGAAAGGGGTGGGCCGTTCGGCCCGGAAACCGTCGGTCGCGGCGTGGCGGGGAACGCCCGCGCGCCGCCGCCCGGATCAGCCGTCGATCGGCTGTTCGACCGAGGGCTTGACGACCACCGTCGTGTTGGAGCAGTTGGTGTCGGAGCACACGCCGCCCGACACCTCCTCCAGGGCCTCGTCCGAGAGCGGCTCGATCTCGTCGGCGCGGTTCTGTTCCTGGGACATGGGGTCTCCTTGGGTGTACGGCCCTTCATGGGCCGTGGGGGGAAAGTCGCCCGCCGCGAAGTGCGACGGGCGTGTTGCGGCTGCGCGAGAGGGTCAGCCGCGGTCAGGGGGCCAGGCACTCCTGCGAATCGGCTCATCGTGGCTGCGAAGCGCCGCCGGCGCTTGACGCGTCGTGCCGGCCATGCGGCGCGCCGGCGCCACCGCCACGGAATCCAGCGCCACCTCCACGGCCCAGCCGCGCCCCTCGGGGTCGCGTGGGCACATGGCCGGGTCGGGAAGCATCTCCTCGAGCGTCACCCGCGCCTGCCCACCGGCGGCCAGGTCGCGCAGCAAGGGCAGAAACAGGGGTGAGCCAAGGTCCAGGTACTGCGGCTTGAAGGGGGTGCCGCGCGCGCCGCGGGGCTCCGCGACGAACACCCGCGCGGGAATGCCCCAGTCCATCCGCAGGCGGGTGACGGCGGCGAACGAGGCCGCGTCGTCGGCGTGCGAGAGCGCCTGGGCCAGGGGCGCCACGGGGACGGACCATCCCCGGCGGTGCAGCACGAGGTTTCCGAGCAGAATGCGGGGGCTTACGACCCGCTCGCCCTCCATCCACCCCATGCGCGGCGGGAGCACGGGGCGCAGGGCACCCGGACCCAGCGCGGCCAGGAAGCGGACCAGCGGGGGCAGGTAGGCTTCGAACGCCAGCCCCAGGTGGGCGGGAAGCAGCCGGGCGCCGTCCGGACCGCGCAGCACGGGGAGACGATCGGCACCCCGGAAGCACACCTTCAGGTTTCCCAGGCTCAGCCGGTGTCCGGGCCCGGCGTCGACCCGGTCTCCGGGGAGCGACAGGACAGTCGGCGTCTGGGGCGCGTGCACGTTCAGCGTATCGCCGTGCACGCACTGCAGGTCAAGCAGGGCGGCGCTCTCGCCGTCCACCGTCGTTCTCCCGCGGCGGCGCAGGTGCGCCGTGTACCGGCGGCGCGCCCGGGCGCCCATCAGGGGGGTGTAGCGGCTGCCACAGCGGCCCGTGCCCTCCATCAGCCGGTTGAGCCGCCAGAGCGAGCCATCCGTGCTGGCCGGCTGCAGCAGCAGGCAGGCCCCCCGCCCCGCCGCGTCCGTGTAGCGCGGGGGAACGGCATCCAGCAGGGTGCGCAGCGCCGCCTCGTCCACGCGCACCACGTCGCCGTCCCGCGCGGTGCACCCCTCCAGCCCCGCGTGCACGTCCGCGCGCCACGCCCGCAGCCGCTCCAGCTCCGGCAGCCCGCGCGGATTCCAGGTGCGGCAGGCGTCCGCCTCGCCCCATCCCGCCGCGCGGAACGCTTGGTAGTCACGCCACAGGAGGTGGGCGGCGCGAAAGAGCTCCAGCACGCCCACCTCGCCCCGTCCGGGCCACTGCGCCGCCGCCAGGTCCGACACGGTGGCGCGCCAGTCGTGCGCGGAGTCGAAGAGCGTCGACAGCCGCACCAGGAGCCGGCCCGCGCGCAGTGCACCGCGCGCGACGTCCGAATCAAGGTAAAAGGCGGCCGCCGCCGGCCCGTCGGGCACGCGCAGCACGTCCTCATACAGGTCAAAGTCGGGGCTGCCCCGGTAGGCGACGCGGTCCGGATCCACCCCGCCCAGCAGGGCCGCTTGCCGCCACGCCCCGTCGACCCGCCGGTGCATCTCGCGAAGGGCCCGCGCCGGGTCCCCGGCGGACGGGTATTCCGCCTGCAGCGCCACGAGCGCCTCCAGCTCCGCGCGGAATGCGTCCAGGCCGGGAGCCGCGGGCAGGGCGCGCAGACAGGCGCACATGCGCGCTTCCAGGTGCCCCTCGTGCACGGGCCAGGGCAGCACCAGGCGCAGAACGCCCAGCTCCAGCAGCCGGAGGGCCTCCGCCCCGTCGCCCTGGGCGTCGAGCCAGGTACGCAGCGCGCCCATGGAAAGGGGCTCCCCTGCCAGCCGCGCGGCCACGCGGGTCACGATGCCGTCCCCGGCCGTGGTCACCAGCGCATCCGGGCGGTAGCGCAGTGTACCCCGGTCTTCGTCCGGCTCCCAGCGGCCGGGCCGCACCAGCAGCAGGCGCCCGTCGCCCGCATCCTCCATGGAGTCGTTCAGCACCACCTGCAGCCCATCCCGGAACGCGGGGAAACGGCACAGCATCTCGGTCCACTGCTCCAGCCGGTACCGCTTCACGCGGACCAGCGAGCGAGCCGTCCACCGTGCGCCGCGCAGACGCAGCCCGCCGGGAGTGCGCCGTACGCTGCCCACGGCCAGCGTGGTGAAGGTGGAGAAGGGAGAAACCTTGGCGGCCGCGCGCGTCACGTAGCGCAGCAGGGCGGCTTCGGCCCGGCGCGCGCGCGCGCTCGGGGCCCCGGAGGAGCGCGATGCATGGACGGCGGCCAGCAGGTCCGGGCTGGCCAGGGCAAGCCCCCGTCGAAACGCCGGGTCGGCCAGGGGAGCCCGCAGGGCGTCGCGCTGCCGCTCCGCCGCGGCGGTAAAGGCGGTCCGAAACGAGGTGTGCTCCGCGGCGTGCCGTTCCTCCAGGGCCAGCACCCGCTCCGCCTGCCGGCCCGCGATCTCCGCCAGACGGGGCCACTCGGGCGCGGCGCGGTGTCGAGCCAGCCCGCGGCCGTTGTGGCAGTCGCGGCGCACGGCCAGCAGCATGCGCCGCAGCGAACGCGAGGCGCCCGGCACCGCGTCGTGCAGCTGGTCCGCCAGGACGGCCCGCGCGGCGCAAAGCTCCGCCTCCGTCCGCGCCTCCCTGGCGACGTCGTCGTCCAGGGTGGTGGAGAACGCGGCCAGCGTGTCCACGGGCAACCCCGCGACGCGGCCGATTACCGGGAAGAAGGCTCCGCGGGGCGCGGGGGGCCGGCGAACACGCATCAGGCTTCCACCAGCACGGGCGAGCCCGCCGCCGGAACCCCGGTCAGGGCGCGCAGCAGGATGTGCTGGACGAGGCCTTCGTTCAGCATGTCCAGACCCAGCTGGTTCCCCAGGCCGTGAAACACCTTGAACAGGGGCGAGAATGCCGGGTCCTGCGTAAACGGGCCGGCCGGGTGGCGCGGATCGTCGCGCAGGGGCCGCAGCCAGTCGAAGAAGGTGCGCAGGACGTCGCGCCAGCGGGCTTCGGCCTCCGACACGGCCGCCGCCCGGGGATCGGCGTCCCAACGCTCCACGTTGGCAATCACCTGCTCCACGACCGGGGCGATGGCCCGCACCCGGTCGTCGTAGCGAGCTAGGACCGCAGCCTCCCGGTCGCGGTCCGGAAGCGCGAACCGCAGCATCCAGTCGCGATGAAAGGCCAGGTACGCGGCGCGCTCCTCGTCCGTGAAACCCAGCGCCGTGAGTCCCGAGACCATGGCTCCCAGCAGGATCTTGAGGCGGGCGGACTCCGACGGCGCCGCGTCTCCGTGGGCCAGCGCGTCGATCACGAGGTCCGCGGCGGCCGCCAGGCACGTCACCAGGTGCGCCACGTAGCCGTCGTCCTCCCGCAGCGCCGCGTCAGGACCCAGCGACACGCCGCTCCGCCGATACCGGGTCCACAGCAGAGTGCGGTCGGGGTAGTCACCCTCGAACTCGTCCTCCGGGTCCACCGGCACGCCCTTGGGCCGGGTCAGCCGGGGCCCGTCGTCCTCGGGCATCGCCGCCAGGCACCGCTCCACGTGCTCCGCCAGCAGTGCAGCGACCTCGTGGCGCTCCGCGGCGGGACCATGGAGCCGCACCTTGAGATGTGCTCCGCCGCGCGCGTACCGCACCATCCACAGGCTCCAGCCGCCGCGCCGCGCCATGTCCGCACGAAAGGGAGCGATGGCGCCGCGGATGACGTCGTCCAGTCGGTTGTTCGCATAAATACTGGCTGATACGGTCGGATCTGGAG
>NZ_DASURI010000380.1:0-5576 GCF_036280135.1 Longimicrobium sp. | reverse complement strand
CCCCCCCTCCGCGGGCGAGTGACACTTCGCCTCGGAGGACGGACCCGGAGCCCACGATGAAGTTCTCCCCTCTCCGCGAGGAATGAGCGGGGAGGTGGCCCCAGCGGGAGGGCAGCCTGTCCGCGATGCAGTTCTCCCCCTCCCCCGCGAAGCGGGGGCAGGGGGTCGGGGGGAGGGGGCCCTTCGCGGGCGAGTGACACTTCGCCTCGGAGGACGGACCCGGAGCCCACGATGAAGTTCTCCCCTCTCCGCGAGGAACGAGCGGGGAGGTGGCCCCAGCGGGAGGGCAGCCTGTTCCCGCGATGCAGTTCTCCCCCTCCCCCGCGAAGCGGGGGAGGGGGTCGGGGGGAGGGGGCCCTCCGCGGGCGAGAGACACTTTGCCTCGGAGGACGGACCCGGAGCCCACGATGAAGTTCTCCCCTCTCCGCGAGGAACGAGCGGGGAGGGGCCGGGGGAGAGGCGGGTTGCTGCCGTTGCGATCCGTCCGAATGTCCAGACGCAGTTCTTCCTTCCCCCATTCTGTTTATGGGGGAAGGGTCGGGGATGGGGGGCGCTCCGCTGCCGGCGCGACCTGTCCGTACCAGTCGAAGTCGATGGATGCAGGGAAAGGGACGGGCCCGTGAACGCTGATCACCGTACGCGCGAGACGACAACCACATGAGCGATACCCTGATGGCCCAGCCCGCGGCGCCGGCCGAGGCCAAGAAGCCCAAGACCGTCAAGTGCGTCGTGTGGGACCTGGACCACACCGTGTGGGACGGCATCCTGCTCGAGGACGGCGACGTGCCCCTGCGCCCCGGCGTGCTGGACATCATCCGCCAGCTGGACGAGCGCGGCATCCTGCAGTCCGTGGCCAGCCGCAACGACCACGACGCGGCCATGGCCCGCCTGCGCGCGCTGGGCATCGACGAGTACTTCCTGTATCCGCAGATCAACTGGAACGCCAAGGGGCAGAACGTGGCGCAGATCGCCAAGCTGCTCAACATCAACCTGGACACGTTCCTGTTCGTGGACGACCAGCCGTTCGAGCGCGAGGAGGTGCAGCACGCCTGCCCCGCCGTGCGCGTGCTCGACGCGGCCACGCTGGAGGGGATGCTGGACCGGGAGGACCTGAACCCCGAGTTCATCACCGACGACAGCCGCAACCGCCGGCGCATGTACATGGCCGACATCCAGCGCAACCAGGCCGAGGAGACCTTCAGCGGCCCGTCGGAAGACTTCCTGCGCGCGCTGGACATGCGCTTTACCCTCGCCCCCTGCTCCGAGGCGGACCTGCAGCGCGCGGAGGAGCTCACGCAGCGCACCAACCAGCTCAACACCACCGGCTACACCTACGACTACGACGAGCTGAACGCCTTTCGCACGTCGCCGGACCACGTGCTGCTGGTGGCCGGGCTGGAGGACCGCTACGGCACGTACGGCAAGATCGGCCTGGCGCTCATCGAGAAGACGACGGCCGGGCACTGGACACTCAAGCTGCTGCTGATGAGCTGCCGCGTGATGTCGCGCGGGGTGGGCACCATCATGATGAGCCACATCATGCGGCTCACGAAGGAGGCGGGCGCCATCCTCCGCGCCGAGTTCAAGCCCAACGGGCGCAACCGGATGATGGAGGTCACGTACCGCTTCGGCGGCTTTCGCGAGGTGGCGCGCGACGGCGACCTGATCATCTACGAGCACGGCCTGGAGACCATCCAGCCGTTCCCCGAGTACGTGCGGGTGGAGGTCACGCGGTAGAAAGCCCCGTCGCTGCGCGACGGGGGCCCTCTCCCCCGCCGGCCTGTTTGCTCGTTCCTCGCAACGGCCGGCAACCCCTCCCCCAACTTCGGGGAGGGGTTGGCGAGAGGTCGAGACCGCGCACGGAAGCCGGCATGGGAGACGAACCGCAGTTCTCCCCCTCCCCCGCGAAGCGGGGGCAGGGGGTCGGGGGGAGGGGGCCCTCCGCGGGCGAGAGACAGTCCGCCTCGGAGACCGGACCCGGAGCCCACGATGGAGTGCTCCCTTCCCCCATTCTGTTCATGGGGGAAGGGTCGGGGATGGGGGGCGCGCCGCTGCCGGCGAGGGCCGTCCCAAGTCATCACGAAGTTCTCCCTTCTCCCACGCGTTTTTGGGGAAGGGCCGAGGATGGGGGCGGCCGGCTGCCGGCGTGATCCCTCCCTCCCGAAACACAGCAGTTTGCCTTTCGACCGAGACTGACGAGATGAGCACGCAGGACCTGGTGGCCAAGCGCGCCGCCCTGAGCGACACCAAGCGCGCCCTGCTGGAGCGGCGCCTGCGCGGCGATGCGGCCGCGGCAAAGCCGCGCGACACCATCGGCCGCGTGGCCGGCCCGGGACCCGAGCACCCGGCCAGCTTTGCCCAGGAGCGGATGTGGTTCCTTACCGGCCTGGACCCCGACAAGCCGCTCTACAACGTCCCCGTGGCCATGCTGGTGCCGGCCGACGTGGACGTGCCCCTGCTGGAGCGCGCCCTGTCCGAGGTGGTGCGCCGCCACGAGGCCCTGCGCACGTCGTTCCGCATGGGCGACGACGGCCAGCTCCTGCAGATCGTCCACGAGCCCTTCGCCATGAAGGTGGACGTGGTCGAGGCGCGCCACCGCGTGGGCGACCGCTTCGCCGACAGCGTCAACGACCTGGTCGCGGAAGAGGGCGCGCGCCCGTTCGACCTGTCGCATCCGCCGCTCTTTCGCGTGACGCTGCTGCGCGTCACCGACGACGACTTCGCCATGGTGACCACCACGCACCACATCGTCACGGACGGGTGGGCGTATCCCATGATGAACCGCGAGATCCTGGAGTGCTACGGCGCCTGGAAGGAGGGCCGCGAGCCCCAGCTTCCCCCCGTGGAGCTGCGCTACGCCGACTACACCGTGTGGCAGCGCGAGCAGCTGCAGGGCGAGAACCTCCAGCGGCAGGTGGCCTACTGGCGCGACGTGCTGGACGGCGCGCCCGCCATCGAGCTGCCCACGGACCGCCCCCGTCCCGCCGTGGCCAGCCAGCGCGGGCACTTTCACCGCTTTCGCCTGGACGCCGCCCTGGCCGACCGGCTGCGCGAGCTGTGCAAACGCGAGGCGGCCACGCTCAACATGGTGCTCATGGCCGCGTTCTACGCCCTGCTGCAGCGCTACACGGGGCAGGACGACATGGTGGTGGGCACGCTGCTGGGCAACCGGCCCCGAAAGGAGCTGGAGGACATCATCGGCGTGTTCGTCAACACGGCCGCGCTGCGGGTGCGGCTGGACGGCGACCCGTCGTTCCGCGAGGCCATCGCCCGCACCCGGCGCGCCGTGCTGGACGCGGACCGCAACCAGGACCTGCCGTTCGAAAAGCTCGTGGACGAGCTGGGCGTGTCGCGCGACATGAGCCGCCATCCCGTCTTCCAGGTGCTGTACTTCCACCACGTGTACGCCCACAGCCACCACGCGATGGACGTGGAGCGCGCGCCGGCCATCGACATGCGCCCCGTGCACCCGGACCACGACGCGGACCTCATCGACACGGGCGTGGCCAAGTTCGACCTCATGCTGGCCACCATGGAGGCGCGCAGCGGGCTCACGGGCGTGTTCGAGTACGCCACGGACCTGTTCGACGAGGCGACCATGGCGCGGATGGAGCGGCACTACGCCCTGCTCCTGGACGCCGTCTCCCGCGACCCCGACGCGCCCGTCTCGTCCCACGTGCTCACGACCGACGAGGAGCGCCGCCGGCTGCTGGAGGACTGGGGCACGGGCCCGTCCGTCCCCGTCCCCGCCGCGCCCGTGCACCGGCGCTTCGCCGCGCGGGCCGCGGCCACGCCGGACGCCGTCGCCGTCGTCAGCGGCGGGGAGCGGATCACCTACGGGGCGCTGGACGCGTGGTCGGACCGCGTGGCGGGGGCGCTGCGGGCGGCCGGCGCGGCGCCGGGGCGCATCGTGGGCATCCACGTGGACCGCACCGCCGGGATGGTGGCGGGGATCATGGGCATCCTCAAGACGGGCGCCGCGTACCTGCCGCTGGATCCCGTGTATCCGCCGGAGCGCATCGCCTACATGGTGGATGATTCCGGCGCCGCGCTCGTGCTGGCGGACGATCCGTCGTTCTCCGCCGCCGTCCCCGTCGTCGCCCTGCCGTCCCGTCCGGCGCCCGGTGAATCGGTCGACGCGGTCTCGGTGGACGTGGCGTCAACGGATCGCGCGTACCTCATCTACACCTCCGGGTCCACGGGCCGGCCCAAGGCGGTGGAGCTGGAGCACGGCACGCTCTCCAGCATGCTCGCGGGCACGGCGCACACGCCGGGGATGGCGCCGGACGACGTGACGCTGGCCGTGACGACCATCTCGTTCGATGTGGCCGTCCCGGAGCTGCTGCTGCCCCTGGTGACGGGCGCGCGCATCGTCGTGGCCAGTCGCGACGACGTGGTGGATGCCGCCGCGCTGGACCGCCTGATCCAGGCGGAGGGCGTGACGGTGATGGCGGGCACCCCGGCGACGTTCCGCATGCTGGTGCAGTCCGGCTGGACGGGGTCCGACCAGCTGCGCGTGCTCCCCGGCGGCGAGGCGCTCACCTCCGCCCTGGCCGAGGATCTCATCGCGCGGACGGCGGGCGTGTGGAACATGTACGGCCCCTCGGAGGCGACCGTGTACTCCACGGTGCACCACGTGACGGAGCCGGGGCCGGGAATGGCATCCATCGGCCGTCCCTTTCCCAACGCGCGCATCTACGTGCTGGACGAGCGGATGCGGCCCGTGCCCGTGGGCATTCCCGGCGAGCTGTACGTGGGCGGAGCCGGCGTGGGGCGCGGCTACCTGGGCCGGCCGGAGCTCACGTCGGAGCGCTTTGTGCCCGATCCGTTCGCGGGCGGCGCCGCGCGCATGTACCGCACGGGCGACCGCGCGCGCTGGGCCGCGGACGGCACGCTCACCTTCATGGGCCGCCTGGACGGCCAGGTAAAGCTGCGCGGCTACCGCATCGAGCTGGGCGAGGTGGAAAGCGAGCTGCTGCGCCATCCGTCCGTCCGCGCCGCCGCGGCGGCCATCCGCGAGGACGTCCCCGGCGATCCGCGCCTGGTGGCGTACGTCGTCGGCCGGGATGGAGCGGCGCCGGCCACGAGCGAGCTGCGGGCGTTGCTGCGCGAGCGGCTGCCGGAGTACATGGTGCCCGGCGCGTTCGTGGCGCTGGACGCGCTGCCGCTGACGGGCACGGGCAAGGTGGACCGCCGCGCGCTCCCCGCGCCGGACCTCCAGGCGGACGCCGACGCGGATGCGTACGTGGGGCCGCGCAACGTGGTGGAGGACATGCTGGCGGAGATCTGGGCGGAGGTGCTGCGGCGGGAGCGCATCGGCGTGCACGAGAACTTCTTCGCCATCGGCGGGCACTCGCTGCTGGCGACGCAGGCGCTGGTGCGCATCCGCGAGGCGTTCGAGGTGGACCTGCCCATCCGCACCTTTTTCGCGGCGCCCACCATCGAGGGGGTGGCCGCCGCCATCGAGGCCGCCGGCTCGCCCGTGCTGGCGCGGATGATGGACGAGATGGAGGGCCTGAGCGCCGAGGACATCGAGGCGCTGCTGGCGGAGGAGGGGTAAGGCCCTCACCCGCGGG
>NZ_DASURI010000379.1:0-7859 GCF_036280135.1 Longimicrobium sp. | reverse complement strand
GATCACGGGCGCGCCGTTCTTGAGCGCGAGATCCATGATCTTCACGATCTTCTCGGCGTGGGCCTCCGAGAGTGAGCCGCCGAAGACGGTGAAGTCCTGGCTGAACACGTAGACCAGGCGGCCGTGCACGGTGCCGTAGCCCGTCACCACGCCGTCGCCCAGGTAGCGCTCGTTCTCCAGGCCAAAGCCCGTGGCGCGGTGCACGACAAAGCGGTCCAGCTCCACGAACGAGCCCTCGTCCAGCAGCACGTCCAGCCGCTCGCGGGCGGTGAGCTTGCCGCGCTCGTGCTGCGCCTTGATGCGCTTTTCACCGCCGCCCTGCTCCGCCTGCCGGCGAAGCTCCTCCAGCTGCTCCAGCTTCTCCCGCATCGACATCGCGTGTCGTCCGTGGCTCTGCGTGTGAAGGGTCTCCCGGAAAGGGCGGCAATCTACCACGCCGCCGCCCGGCCCGCACGGGTCTGCGGCGACGACGGGCGATGAGGAGGGCCTCGCCCGTCCCGTGGACCACGTCCACGCCTGACGCACGGAGGGCGGCGCTCGCGTGCGCCGCCCTCCTCGTCACTGCTTCGCCGCGACGCGCGCCCGTCAGGGCATCCGCATCGTCTCCGGCTGGGCCGGCTCGCTGATCGACCACTCGATGGGCAGCTCCACCCACGCGTTCACCGGCTTTCCGTCCACGCGCGCGGGCCGGAACCGCAGCAGGACGACGTTCTCCAGCGTGGGCTGGTTGAATTCCGGATGGGTGCTCGCGACGATGTGAGGGACCGTCACGACGCCTTCCGTGTTCACCCGCATGCGCACGAGCACGGTTCCCCGGGTGCGGCTGCCACGCAGGTGCGCGGGGTAAGCGCGCTCCAGCGCGCGCCGGAACGACGACATGTTGAGGGGCCGCGGCATCACCTCCACCTCGCGCATCTCATACACGCGCGCCTGTGCCACCACCTGGTTCATGGTGTAGACGCGCTCGCCCTCGTCCGTCACGCCCGCGCGGGCGACGGTGCCCTGCTCCTCGGTGGACACCGGGGGCTGCCACTGGATGTTGAGCTGCGCGCGCACGGGCACGGCGCGGTCCGCCAGCCGCGCGGGCTCGAACCGCAGCCCCTGGACGGCCGCGACGGTGGGGGCGTCGAACGCCGGGTCGGTAGACGTGAGCACGCGGGGGTCGCGCAGGGTCCCGTCCGGCTCCACGACGAACGACACCAGCACCGTGCCGGCAGTCCGGGCGTGCAGCTGCTCGGCGGGATAGTTGGCGGCGAGGGCGTCGCGCAGCGCCCCGAGGTTGGCGGGCCGGGGCCGCTGCTCCACCTCCGCGAGCTCGTAGACGCGCGCGGAATCGGCGGCGGGCTCCTGCGCCCGCGCGGGCGCGGCCAGGGAGCACAGCAGGACGAGCGCGGCGGAAATGCGTTTCATCACCAGGATCGTAATTCGGTGGATCGTCAAAATGGGGAAATCGCGAGGTCGGCAGGATCGGCGGGGTGATCGATCGCACACACGGACCGGTTTCGTGCCGACGGGTACGATCGGATTGGATGCGGGGATTCGGCGGAACGACGGCCCGGCGGAGGAAAACATAGTGTTCATCCGCGACCCAGGACAACGCGCGCCTGCCGATGCCGACGACACCCGCGACGCGCATCGAGGGCCCTGCCGGCCCCGTCGATCGGATCGAAGCGGCGGAACGCGTTGTACCGTCGATTCCGCGTACCGTCGACTCCGCTGACCCGTGCGAAGAAGGCGCGGAGCCCGAGCTCCACGCCTTCTTCATCCGGCCGAGACGTCAACGGATCGTCACCCGCTCAGCGCACGATGCTCCACGCGATGGGCAGCTCCACCCACACGTCCACCGCCTGCCCGTCCTTTTGCCCCGGCGTAAAGCGCAGCTGCGAAACGGCCTGCAGAGTGGCCGCGTTGAAGCCCGGCTCCGTCGTGGTGGTGACGATGAAGTCGCGCGGGATGCCCTGTGCGTCCACCCGAAAGCGGACCTGGACGGTGCCCTCGACACCCGCGTCGCGCAGCTCGCGGGGATAGTACTCGGTGAGCGCCCGCTGCAGGACGGAGATGTTGCGCGGCCGGGGAACCACGTCCACGTCGCTCAGCTCCCACCCGCCCACGCCGTTGGAGCGCTTGCCCGTCCGCGCGTGGTCCGTCCCGGTGGATGGACCCGGATCCGCCGCGGGAGCCGCCGGTCGCCACTGGATGGGCAGCTCCAGCTGCACGGGCACGGCGCGGCCCTCCACCGTCGCGGGGGTAAACCGCAGCTCCGCCACGGAGGCCAGGGTCACGGAGTCGAACGCCGCGTCCGTGGAGGTGGTGACGCGCGCGTCGCGCGGCACGCCGTCGGCGCCCACCACGAGGGCCACCTGCACCGTGGCCCCCTGCCCCGCGGCGTGCTTGTCCGCGGGATAGGCAGCGTTCAGCGCCGAAACGAACGCCTGGACGTTCTCGGGCCGGGGCGGCGTCTCCACCTGCGAAAGGGCGTACACGCCGGAGGGTTCCTGCGCCCGCAACGCGGCGGGCACAAACAGGGCGAGTGCGATCAGGGTGCGGCGCATGAGGAGCGTCCCGTGGCGGTGAACGGCACGACGGGCGGAACGCGCCCGTCCAGTACAAACGTATTCGGTCCACGCAAAAAGAAAAGGGCGCGGAGCCCAGGGCCGGAGCATCGATCCGGAGGGGGCCGGCCGACGCCCGGGCGACGAATGCTGCCGCTCAGTCGCTCACGCTCCACTGGATGGGCAGCGTGAGCCGCGTGCGCACAGCCTGCCCGCCGACCCGTCCCGGCTGAAAGCGGAGGGAGTCGATCACCTTCAGGCTTGCCGCGTTCAGGCGCGAGTCGGCGGTGCGAATGATCTCCACCTCCTCCACGCGCCCCTGCTCGGTTACCACCATCTGCACGTACACCGTACCCTGCACCCGCGCGTCCCGCAGCTCCGGCGGGTACAGGTGGCGCAGCGCCGCCGCGAACGCCTCCATGTTCAGCGGCACCGGCCGCACGTCCACCTCCGTGAGGTCGTACGTACGCGGCTTCTCCGCGCTCGCGGCCGCAGCGCGGGCCACGTCGCCCGACGCGGCCGGCGCCGGCGTCTGGGCGCGCAACGTGGGCGCGGACAGCAGGAGGGCGGCAATCAGCACTCGCTTCATCGAACGGCGCTCCGGGCTGTGGGGAACGGCACCTGGGAACCCGTGCCACAATACGGCGCGAATCGCGAGAAGTTGCAGCGGCAGGAGGCGGAGAGCAGCCCGCGCACGGAGGCAACCGACCACAGTGCGCAACGAGCGAAAGCAAGAAGGGCGCGGAGCCAAAGCTCCGCGCCCTTTCTTGTTCGATCCCGGAAGGGAGAGAGAGGCTTACGCCTGCTCCTCGCCCGCCTCGTCGGCGGCCGGGGCCTCGTCGGCCACGGCGTCCGTGACCTGCGAGTTGACCGTGGACTCGACCTCGTCCGTGGCCTGCTCGTCGCCCGCCTCGGCCGCGGGGGCCGGGGTCGCGAGCTGCTGGAACTGCGGCTCGCCGCCCTCGAACTTGGGCACCCGCACCACCTCGAGCACGATGCGGTGGTTGCCCGCGTCCACCTCGGTGATGCGCATGTCGAGCACGTCGCCCTCGCCGAACACGTCGGCCGGGTTCTGCAGGCCCGTCACGCCGATCTGCGACACGGGGACAAAGCCCTCCACGTCGTTGCCCAGGTCCACCGCCACGCCCTTGTCCTGCAGGCGGGTGATGGGGCCCGCGATCTCCTGGCCCACGTGGTACTGCGTGGCGATGTCGCCCCACGGGTCGTCCTGGGTCTGCTTGAGGCCCAGCGAGATGCGCTTGTTCTCGGCGTCCACGCCCAGGATCACCACGTCGACGTCGTCACCCTTCTTGACGACCTCGGACGGGTGCTGGATGCGCTTGGTCCAGCTCATGTCGGAGATGTGCACCAGGCCGTCGATGCCCGGCTCGATCTCCACGAAGGCGCCAAAGCTCGTGAGGTTGCGGACCTTGCCGCTCAGGCGCGTGCCCACCGGGTACTTGGCCGGCAGCGCGTGCCACGGGTCCTCCTCGATCTGCTTCATGCCCAGCGAGATCTTTTCGCCCTCCGGATCCACCTTCAGGATCACGGCCTCGATCTCATCGCCGAGCGACACGATCTTGGACGGGTGCCGGACGTTGCGCGTCCAGCTCATCTCGCTGATGTGCACCAGGCCCTCGACGCCCTTCTCCAGCTCCACGAAGGCGCCGTAGTTGGTGATGGAGACCACCCGGCCGCGGACGCGGGCGCCCACCGGGTACTTCTTCTCCACGTCCTTCCAGGGGTACTCCTGGAGCTGCTTCAGGCCCAGCGACAGGCGCTCGCGCTCCCAGTCGATGTCCAGGACCTTGACCTCCAGCTCGTCGCCGATGGCCACGACCTCGGAGGGGTGGCCAACGCGGCCCCACGACATGTCGGTGATGTGCAGCAGGCCGTCCATGCCGCCCAGGTCGATGAACGCACCGAAGTCGGTGATGTTCTTGACCACGCCCACGCGCTGCTGGCCGACCTCGAGCTCCTTCTTGAGCTTGTCGCGCTTGATCTCGCGATCGGCCTCGAGAAGCACGCGGCGCGACACGACGATGTTGCGGCGGCGCTTGTTGAGCTTGATGATCTTGAACTCGTACGTCTCGCCGATCAGGTCCTCGATGTTCGGGACGCGGCGCAGGGCGATCTGCGAGCCCGGCAGGAACGCGTCCACGCCCATCAGGTCCACCGTCACGCCGCCCTTGATCTTGCGGGTAAGGGTGCCCTGCACCGGGTCGCCGGCCTCGTACGCCACGCGGATCTGCTCCCAGACGCGCAGGAAGTCGGCCTTCTTCTTGGACAGGACGACGACGCCGTCCTCGTCCTCGAGGTTCTCCAGGAAGACTTCGACCTCGTCGCCGATCTGCAGCGAATCGGGGTCCTTGAACTCGTCGCGGGTAACCGCGCCTTCGCTCTTGAAGCCCAGGTCCAGGATCACCGCCTTGTCGGTGATGCGAAGAACCTTGGCCTTAACGATCTCACCCTCCTCGATGTTGCTGAGGGTGGGCTCGTACATGTCCAGCATGGCCTCGTACTCTTCGGACGTGTACTCGTCCTCGTCGTAGAGGTCCGCGCGGATGCCCAGGGAGCGCGCGCGCTCCGCGATCTGCTCGATGGTAAGGTCGCTGCCGATGCTGCGGGGCTTCTCGGCAACGGCCACGCCGCCCTCGCTGTCCTGCGAGAACTGCTCGTCGGTACGGTCTGCCATTGGGAGGGGGATCTCCTTGTAACTCAGCCGCCGTTTCCGCGTGCGGAAAGGGCGGTGGGCTGGGGTGAATGGTCCTGGGGCGTCGTAAGCCCGGGTAAACAGAGAAACTTACGGAATTTCTTCACTCCGGTCAACCCCTCCGCGCTCCCGCGCAAGGGCCACGATGCGCTCCACCTGCTCGTCGAAGGTGAGCGAGGTGGTGTCGATGACCACGGCGTCGTCGGCCTGGCGCAGGGGGGCCGTTTCGCGGCCGCTGTCCAGGGCGTCGCGGCCCTGCAGCCGCGCGGCCTCGGCGCGCACGTCCTCGGCGGAGAGCCCCGTCACGCCCATCTCCAGCAGCCGCCGCCGGGCGCGCTCTTCGGCGTCGGCGATGAGGTACGCCTTGAGCTCGGCGTCGGGGAAGACGACGGTGCCGATGTCGCGGCCGTCCGCCACCAGGCCGCCGCGGGCGCCGCTCTCGCGCAGGGCGTCCATGAGCCACTCGCGCACGGCGGGCACGGCGGCCATCCGCGACACGTGGGCATTCACCTCGGGCGTGCGGATCTGGAGGCTCACGTCCTCGCCGGCCACCGTCATGGTGTAGCCCGTCTCGCCGGGCTTGCCGTGCACGTCCATGCGGTCCAGCTCGTCGTGCGTGAGCTGGGCCCAGCCATCCGGCTGGATGCCGGCGTGCAGGGCCGCATAGGTGATGGCGCGGTAGAACGCGCCGGAGTCCAGGTGGCGGTAGCCCAGGCAGCGGGCGACGGCCTTGGCCGTGCTGCTCTTGCCCGACCCCGCCGGCCCGTCCAGCGCGATGATGATCCCGTCCGGCCGCTTGGTGTCGCTCATGCGATGGGATGCTGAGAGAAATCGACGTCAGGTTGAACTCGAGTCCGGCGACGAGCCGAACCGCGGTCAGGCTCGATGCGGAAGTCAATCGCGAGAATACCGTATATCGTGCGTGGAGGCGAGCTCCGCGATGCCCCTCCGCTCGCCCAGGCCCGCACCTCCCCCAAAACCCCTGGGGGGAGGTTGAACTGCCCGGGGGCGCCGGCATCGTGCACGTTTGCCGAGTGTGTCTCGCCCGCGGAGGGCCCCCTCCCCCGGCCCCCTGCCCCCGCTTCGCGGGGGAGGGGGAGGGGGAGAACTGCATTCGGCGTGGAGCAGTCTCAGTGCACGAACTCGCCCTCTCGCCAACCCCTCCCCCGAAGTTGGGGGAGGGGTCGACCGCCGTTGCGAGGAACGAGCAAAAAGGCGGTCGGGGGAGAGGGCCCTCCGTCGCGCAGCGACGGGAAATCAGCCCCGCGTAATCCTTTCCAGCAGCTCCCAGAACCCCGGAAAGCTCACGTCCACGCACTCCGGGTGATCGATCTCGATCGCGTTGCCCGGCTGCGCGCCCAGCACGCCGAACGCCATGGCGATGCGGTGGTCGTCGAACGTCTGCACACGGCCGGCCAGCGGACCCTCCGTGCCGCGCACGAGCATCCCGTCCTCCAGCTCCTCCGCATCCACCCCCAGCCGCCGCAGGTTGCCGACGACGGCAGAGACGCGGTCCGTCTCCTTCACCCGCAGCTCGCCCGCGCCCGTGATGCGCGTCTCCCCCTCCGCCCGGGCGGCCAGCACGGCCAGCATGGGGATCTCGTCGATGGCGTCCGGCACGTCCGCCCCGCCGACGTCGATCCCCCGCAGCGGCGCGGGACGGACGACGAGGTCCGCCACGGGCTCGCCGCCGGCCGTGCGCGCGTCCTCCATCGCGATCCGCGCGCCCATCCGCTCCACCAGCCGCAGGAACCCGATGCGCGTGGGGTTCACGCAGACGTTGCGGATGCGCAGCTCGCCGTCGTCCGCCATCAGCGCCAGGGCCACGAGGAACGCGGCGGACGACGGGTCGCCGGGCACCTCCAGGTCCAGCGGGGGCAGCGCCCGGCCGCTGGGATCCAGGCGGATGCGTACGCCGCCGTCCGCGTCCGCCGTCTCCACCGGCTCGCCCAGCGCGCCCAGGATGCGCTCCGTGTGGTCGCGGGACAGCATGGGCTCCGTGACGGAGACGGGCACGCCCGCGCCCAGGCCCGCCAGCAGCACGGCGCTCTTGATCTGCGCGCTGGCCTTGGGCGACGCGTAGTCGATGCCGTGCAGCGGCCCGCCGATCACCTCGATGGGCAGGCGGTCCACCGCGCCGGCCTCGCGAAAGCGCGCGCCCATCCGCGCCAGCGGCTCCGTGATGCGCCGCATGGGCCGTCCCCGCAGCGAGTCGTCGCCCGTGAGGGTGGACGCGAAGGGACGTGACGCCAGCAGGCCCATCATGAGCCGCGCCGTCGTGCCGCTGTTGCCGCAGTCCAGCCACGCCGCCGGCGCCGTCCACGAGGCGATCCCCCGCCCCGCCACGACGATCTCCGACCCGTCCGCCGGCAGGTCCGGCACGTCACACCCCAGCGCACGGAGGACGGACGCCGTGCTGCGGCAGTCCGCGCCCGGCAGCAGGCCGCGCAGGCGGCTCTCGCCGTCCGCCACGGCGCTGAACATGAGCGCGCGGTGCGTGAGGGACTTGTCGCCGGGGACGGCAACGTCGCCGCGGACGTGCAGGTGCGTGGGCATCAGGCGGATGCGGATGGGTGGCTCCAGGGTCGGCGCCC
>NZ_DASURI010000378.1:0-7877 GCF_036280135.1 Longimicrobium sp. | reverse complement strand
CTGGGCGGGCAGGGCGGGCAGTGGCCGGGGATGGGGCGCGCGCTGCTGGCGGAGGAGCCGGTGTTCCGCGCCGCCGTGGAGGCCGTGGACGCCCGGGTGCGCGCGGAGGCGGGCGGGTCGGTGCTGGACGCGCTGGCGGCGGACGAGGATTCGTCCACGCTGGCCGACACGCGGACGGCCCAGCCCGCGATCTTCGCCCTGCAGGTGGGGCTGGCCGCCCTGTGGAGCGCGTGGGGCGTGCGCCCCGCGGCCGTGGCGGGGCACAGCGTGGGCGAGGTGGCCGCCGCGTTCCTGGCGGGGGCGCTTTCCCTGGACGACGCGGTCCGGGTGGTGGTGCACCGCGGGCGGCTGATGCAGGCCGCCACGGGGCGGGGCACCATGGCGGCCGTGGGGCTGTCCGAGGCGGCGGCGCGCGACGCGGCCGCCCCGTACGGCGCGCGGCTGTCCATCGCCGCCGTCAACGCGCCCGCGTCGGTGGTCCTTTCCGGCGACACGGACGCCCTGGAGGAGGTGCTGGGGGCGCTGGAGGCGCGGGACGTCTTTGTCCGGCGGATGGGGGTGCCGTACGCGTTCCACAGCCCCGCCGTGGAGGAGGCGGCCGCCGCGCTGCGGGGGGCGCTGGCCGGCCTGTCGCCCCGCGCGGGGGGCATTCCCCTCGTCTCCAGCGTGGAAGGGCGCGAGGTGGACGGGCGGATGCTGGACGCGGAGTACTGGGCGCGCAACGTCCGCCAGCCGGTGCGCTTTGCCGCCGCCGTGGAGGCGCTGGCGGCCGCCGGCTGCGACACGTTCGTGGAGCTGTCGCCGCACCCGGCCCTGTGCCGGCCCGTGGAGGAGACGCTCCGCGGGCGCCCCGGCGACGCGCGGGCCGTGGCCTCGCTGCGCAGGGGCGAAGGGGAGCGGGAGACGATGCTGGCCGCGCTGGGCGCCCTGTACACCCGCGGGGCCCCGGTCGCGTGGGAGGCCCTGCACCCGGCGGGCGGGCGCCCCGTCCCCTTTCCCCGCTACCCCTGGCAGCGCGAGCGGCACTGGATGCAGCCCGCGCCCCGCCCGCGGAGCGGCGCCGCGCACCCCCTGCTGGGCGCGCACACCGTCCTGGCGGAGCCGGCCGGGGCGCACGTGTGGGACGCCGAGGCGGGGCCCGACGCCCTTCCGCGCCTGGGGGCGGACGGCGAGGGGCGGGTTCCCGCCGCCGCCCTGGCGGCCCTGGCGCGCGCCGCCGCGGCGGACGCCGCCGGGCCGGGCGACCACGAGGCGGAGCTGCGGGAGCTGGTGCCGCTGGACCTGCGCGCCCCCGCCGCCGTGCAGCTGCTCCTGGCGCCCGGCGACGGGGGACGCGCGTCGCTGCGCCTGCACGCCCGTCCGGCCGGCGCGCCCCGCGCCCCGTGGACGCTGCACGCGGCGGGGAGCGTGCGCCTGGCGCCCGCCCCGCGCGCGGCGGACGAAGGGCCGGCGGACGCCCCGGCCGCCGTGTCGGCCCGCGACGTCCTGGCCGCGGACCCGCTGGACCGGCCCGCGCGGGTGGGGGCGTACCTGGCGGCCCGGCTGGCGGGGGTGCTGCGCGTCCCGGTGGAGCGGGTGGACCCCGACCGCCCCGTGACGGCGCTGGGGCTGGACTCGCTGATGGCCGTGGAGGTGCGGAACGCCCTCCTGGGCGACCTGGGCGTGTCGCTCCCCCTGCGCGCCCTGCTGGACGGCCCCACGGCGCGCGCGCTGGCCGCGCGGGTGGGCGAGGCGCTGGACGCCGCCGCCGCGCGGGAGGCGGAGGGCGGGGACGAGGACGGGCCGGCCCCGGCCACCCACGGGCAGCGCGCCATGTGGCTGCTGCAGCAGCTGGAGCCGGAGAGCGCCCTCTTCAACGTCTTCGCGGCCATCCGCGTGGCCCCCGCGGTGGACGCGCCCGCCCTGCGCCGCGCCCTGGCCGCCCTGCTGGAGCGGCACCCCGCCCTGCGCACGGCCCTGGCGGCCCGCGACGGGGTGCCCGTGCAGGAGGTGCACCCCGCGGGGGACGTCCCCCTCCCGGAGACGGACGCGGCGGGGTGGGACGACGACGTCCTCCGCGCGCGGCTGGGCGACGAGGCCCACCGGCCCTTTGACCTGGCGCGGCCGCCCCTGCTGCGTGCCGCGCTCTACCGCCGCGGGCCCGGGGAGGACGTGCTGCTGCTGGTCATCCACCACGCGGCCGTGGACTTCTGGTCCAGCGTGCTGCTGCTGGGCGAGCTGGCCGCCCTGTACGCCGCCGAGGCCGCGGGCGTGCCGGCCGCCCTGCCGCCGGCCGGGCGCGCGTACACGGAGCACGCCCGCCGGCGCGAGCGGCTGCTGGCGGGGCCCCAGGGCGAGCGGCTGTGGGCGTACTGGCGCGCCCGCCTGGACGGCGCCTCGCCCCGGCTGTCGCTCCCGGCGGACCGCCGGCCGGCGGTGCCCACGGACGCCGGCGGGGTGCACCGCTTTCGCCTGGGGGCGGCGCGCACGGCCCGCGTGGCCGCGTTCGCGCGGGAGCGGGGCGCCACCCCCTTCGCCGTGCTCCTGGCCGGGTGGCAGGCGCTGCTGCACCGGTGGACGCGCGACCCCGGGCTGCTGCTGGCCGTGCCCGCCGCGGGGCGCGCGGGGGCGGAGTGGGCGGGGACGGTGGGGTGCTTCATGAACCTGGTGCTGCTGCGCGCGGACCTGTCCGGCCGCCCCGGCTTCGGCGCGCTGGTGGAGCGGGCGCGCGAGACGGTGCTGGAGGCGCTGGAGCACCAGGAGATGCCGTTCTCCCTCCTGGCCGAGCGCCTGCCCGCCCTCCGCGAGGGGGGGCGGGGGGCGCCCGTGCAGGCCATGTTCGTCTTCAACCGCCCGCACCGGCTGCAGGAGGCGGGGATCGCGGGGGTGATGGCGGGCGAGCCGGGGGCGCGCTTCGTCCACGGCGGGTGGACGATGGAGGCCGTGCCCCTGGACGAGCGCGCCACCCCCTGCGCCCTGTGCCTGTGGGGGACGGAGGTGGACGGCGACCTGTCCATGCGCCTGCAGTACGCGGCCGACCTGTTCACCCCCCACACCGCCGCCCGGCTGGCGCACGGCCTGGGCGCCCTGCTGGACGCGGCCCTGGAGGCGCCCGGGGTGGAGGTGGACGTCCTTCCCCTGCTGGACGACGCGGGGCGCGCGCGGGTGCTGGCCGCGTCCACCGGGCCGGCCGCGGGGCTGCCGCGCCCGCTGGTGCACCACGCCCTGGCGGCCCGCGCGGCCCTGTCGCCGGACGCGCCCGCTGTCGTGGGGGCGGGGGAGACGCTCACGTACGCGGAGCTGGACGCGCGCGCCGGCCGCCTCGCGCGGCACCTGCGGTCGCGGGGGGTGGGGCCGGAGTCGGTGGTGGGCGTGTGCCTGGAGCGCGCGCCGTCGCTCATCGTGGCCCTGTACGCCGTGCTGCGCGCCGGGGCGGCCTACCTTCCCCTGGACCCCGCCACCCCCGCGGAGCGCCGCGCGTCCATGCTGCGCGACGCGGGCGCCCGCATCCTCGTCTCCGCCCGCGGGGGGGACGAGGGGGCGGACGGGGTGGAGCGGGTGCCCCCGGACGCCGCCGGCCCCGCCGTGGACGTCGGGGGTTCCGTGGATTCCGTGGATTCCGGTCCGGCGGGGGAGGTGGACGGGGCGGGGGCGGCGTACGTCATCTACACCTCCGGCTCCACGGGGCGCCCCAAGGGGACGGTCGTGCCGCACGCGGCCCTGGCCGCCCACACGGCGTCCGCCGCCGAGGCGTACGGGCTGGGAGCGGCGGACCGCGTGCTGCAGTTCGCCTCCGCCAGCTTCGACGCCAGCGCCGAGGAGATCTACCCCGCGCTGGCCCGCGGCGCCGCCCTGGTGCTGCGCCCCGACGAGATCACGGCCGGCGTGGACGCCTTCCTGGACTTCTGCGGCCGCGCGGGCGTCACGGTCCTGGACCTTCCCACGGCCTGGTGGCACGCCGTGGCCGCCGCCCTGCACGCGGGCCAGGCCGTCCTTCCCCCGTCCGTCCGCCTGGTGATCATCGGCGGGGAGCGGGCCCTGCCGGAGCGGGTGGCGCAGTGGCGCGCGGCCGTGGGCGACGGCGTGCGCCTGGTGAACAGCTACGGTCCCACGGAGGCTACCGTCGTCGCCACCCGCCACGACGTGGCCGCGGGGGACGAAGCCGGGGCCGAGGTGCCCATCGGCCGGCCCATCCACGGGGTGCGGGCGCGGGTGCTGGATGCCGCCCTGCAGCCCGTGCCCGACGGCTTCCCCGGCGAGCTGTTCCTGGGCGGCGCCGGGGTGGCCCGGGGCTACCTGGGCCAGCCGGGGCTCACGGCCGCGCGCTTTGTCCCCGACCCCCTGGCGGAGGAGCCCGGGGCGCGCATGTACGCCACGGGCGACCTGGCGCGGCGCCGCGGGGACGGGGCGCTGGAGTTCGCGGGGCGGCTGGACGCCCAGGTCAAGGTCCGCGGCTACCGGGTGGAGCCGGGCGAGGTGGAGGCGGCGCTGCTGCGGCACCCCGAGGTGGCCGCGGCGGCCGTGGCCGTGCACGAGCACGCGCCCGGCGAGCGGCGCCTGGTGGCGTACGTGGAGCCCCGCGGCGCCCCCGCGCCCCCCGTCCGCGAGCTGCGCGAGTTCCTGGGCGAGCTGCTGCCGGAGTGGATGGTGCCGGCCGCCTTCGTCCTCCTTCCCGCGCTCCCCCTTACCCCCGGCGGCAAGGTGGACCGGCGCGCCCTGCCCCCGCCCGGCGCGCCCGCCGCGCCCGGGGAGGGCTTCGTGGCCCCCCGCACCCCCGCCGAGGCGCTGCTGGCGGAGATCTGGGGCGCCGTGCTGGGCGGGACCCCGGTGGGGGTGCACGACCCCTTCTTTGCCCTGGGGGGCGACTCCATCCTGGCCCTGCAGGTGGTGGCCCGCGCGCGCCGCGCGGGGGTGGAGCTCGCCCCGCGGCTGCTGCTGCGCAACCCCACCGTGGCCCGCCTGGCCGCGTCGCTGGAGGCGGTGCGCGCGGACGGCGCGGAGGACGAGGAACCCTTCTCCGACCCTCCCGTCCTTTCCCTGGACCCCGCGGCCGTGCGGCGGCTGCGCCAGGGGGAGCCCACGGGCCTGCCGGGCGGGGGCGCATGAAGGCGCTCCTGGCCCTCCTTCTCCGCTGGTCGGCGGGGACGCTGGTGCTGGCGGCCGCGGCGGGGATCGCCAGCGGCGCCGCCAACGCCGTGCTCCTGGCGCTGGCCAACCGGGCCCTGCACCACCCGCGCCCCTGGGCCGACGGGGCCCTCGCGGGGAGCTTCGCGGGGGTGTGCCTGCTGGTCCCCGTCCTTCGCGCGGCCTCGTCGTACCTCATGGCGTCGCTGGCGCAGCGGATGGTGACGGACCTGCGCCGCGACCTGGGCCGGCGCATCCTGGACGCGCCCCTGCGGCGGCTGGAGGAGCTGGGCACCCCGCGGCTGCTGGCCGTCCTTACCGAGGACCTGGCCGCCGTGGCGGCCGCCCTGCGGGCCCTGCCCCTGCTGTTCGTGCAGGGGGCCATCGTGGCGGGGTGCCTGGGCTACCTGGGATGGCTTTCTCCCGCCGCCCTGGGGGGCGTGCTCCTGCTGCTGGCCCTGGGCGTGGCCACCTACCGCCTTCCCCTGGCCCGGGCGGAGCGGCTGCAGCGGGAGCAGCGCGAGCTGGCGGACCGGCTGTGGGGCGACCTGGAGGGGCTCACGGGGGGCGTCAAGGAGCTCAAGCTGCACGCCGCCCGGCGCGAGGCGCTGCTGCGCGAGCTGGACGAGACGGGGCGGCGCATCCGGCGCACCTCCGTGGGGTCGGCCACCCTCTTCGCGGCCGCGGCGGGGTGGGGGCAGATGGTGATCTTCGGCCTCGTGGGGACCATCGCCTTCGTCCTTCCCCTGCGGGGGGGCGTGCCGGGCGAGGTGCTCACGGGGTACGCCCTCGTCCTGCTGTACCTGATGTCGCCCCTGGAGGTGATCCTGGACGCCCTTCCCGTCCTGTCGCGCGCACGGCTGGGGCTGCACCGGGCCGAGGCGCTGGGCGGCGCCCTGGCCCCCGCCGCGCCCCCCGCGGCGCCGGCGGCGGACGGCGGCGGGTGGCGCTCGCTGGAGCTGGCGGAGGTCACGCACGCCTACCCGCGCGAGGGCGAGGGCGACTTTACCCTGGGCCCCGTGTCGCTGGCGCTGCGCCCGGGGGAGATCGTCTTCGTCGTGGGGGGCAACGGCAGCGGAAAGACGACGCTGGCCAAGCTCCTCGTGGGGCTGTACGCCCCCGCCTCGGGCGAGGTGCGGCTGGACGGCGCGCCGGTGGACGACGCCGGCCGCGGGGCCCTGCTGCAGCGCGTCTCGGCCGTCTTCTCCGACTTTCACCTCTTCGAGCGGCTGCTGGGGATGGAGACGCCGGGGGTGGACGGCCGGGCGGCGGAGTTCCTGGAGACGCTGCAGCTGTCCCACCGCGTGGCCGTCCGCGACGGGCGGCTGTCCACCACCCGGCTGTCGCAGGGGCAGCGCAAGCGGCTGGCCCTGCTGACGGCGTTCCTGGAGGACCGCCCCATCTGCCTGTTCGACGAGTGGGCGGCGGACCAGGACCCCGTCTTTCGCAGGTTCTTCTACCTGCGCCTGCTCCCGGAGCTCCGGGCCCGCGGCAAGACCGTCGTGGCCATCACCCACGACGACCAGTACTACGGCGTGGCCGACCGCGTCATCAAGCTGGACGCCGGCCGGGTGGAGTACGACGGCCCCCCCGCCGGGCTGCCGTCCCGCGCCCCCGCCGCGGCCGTGGCCCTGGGCGGGGGCGCCCTGGCCGGCGCGCCGGGGGAGGGCTGACCCATGCCGGATCCGCGCGCCGCCGCCCCTTCGCCCCCCGCCGGCCCCCTTTCCCCGCCCGCGCCCGTCATCATGGAGCCCACCGTTGAGGCCGTGCACCCCCTCACCCCCCTGCAGGAGGGGATGCTCCTCCATGCCGGCCTGGCGCCGGAGGCGGGGGTGGACCTGGTGCAGTACGTCCTGGCCCTGCGGGGCCCCGTGGACCCCGCCGCCCTGCGCGACGCGTGGGAGGCGGTGCTGCGGCGCCACCCCGCGCTGCGGACGGGCTTTGCCTGGACGGACGGCGCCGGGCGGGCGTCCGTGCACCGCCACGTCCCCCTGGCGTGGGCGGAGGACGACTGGCGGACGCTGCCCGCGGCGGAGCAGGACGCCCGCCTGGAGGGGCACCTGCGCGCGGACCGCGCCCGCGGCTTTGACCCCGCGCGGCCGCCCCTGCTGCGGCTGATGCTCGTCCGCGCGGGGCACGACGCGTGGCGGCTGGTGTGGACGCACCACCACCTCCTGCTGGACGGCTGGTCCGCCCCGCTGGTGCTGGGCGAGGTGCTCGCCGCGTATCGCGCGGCCCTGCGCGGCGCCGTGGCCGACCTGCCCGCCCGGCGCCCCTTCGCCGACTACGCGGCGTGGCTGCGGGGGCGCGACCCCGCGCGGACGGAGGCGTTCTGGCGGGCGGAGCTGGCGGGGCGGGGCGCCCCCACGCCCCTTCCCGCGCCGGCCTCCGGCGGCGGCGAAGACGTTGAAGAAGGCGAAGACGAGGGGGTGGCCGAGGCGTCGCTGGAGGCCGTGCCCACGGCGGAGCTGCGGGCCCTGGGCCGCCGCCTGGGCGTGACCCTGGGAACGCTGGCCCGGGGCGCGTGGGCGCTGCTCCTGGCCGGCTGGTCCGGCGAGGAGGACGTCCTCTTCGGGGGCGTGGTCTCCGGCCGCCCCGCCGAGCTGGAAGGGGCCGGGGAGATGGTGGGGATGTTCGTGAACACGGTGGCCGTGCGCGTCCGCGTGGACCCCGGCGCCACGGTGGCCGGCTGGCTGGCGGGGCTGCAGGCCCGCGCCGCCGCGGCCCGCGAGCACGAGCACGCCCCCGTGGCCGAGGTGCGGCGCTGGAGCGGC
>NZ_DASURI010000377.1:0-8080 GCF_036280135.1 Longimicrobium sp. | reverse complement strand
GCCCCCCATCCCCTGCCCTTCCCCCACAAACGGCGTGGGGGAAGGGGGAACAGGGATCGTGCACGAGGGCGGGCAGTCTGCCGGCCCGCCGAGGGCCCCCTTCCCCCGCCCCCTGCCCCCGCTGTCGCGGGGGAGGGGGAGAACTGCGCTCGGGCATTCGGACGGCTCGCGCCGACAGCAACCCGCCCCTCTCCCGGCCTCTCCCCGCTCGTTCCTCGCGGAGAGAGGAGAACCCAGTCTCAGCACAGGCTGAGCTCCGCGCGCTGATCGGTCCTCACGACAAACCCCTCCCCCGAAGTTGGGGGAGGGGTCGACCGCCGTTGCGAGGAACGAGCAAAAAGGCGGTCGGGGGAGAGGGCCCCCGCCGCGAAGCGGCAAGTCTCCGGTCCTGACCGCATCGGATCTCTCCTTCGATGCAATGACCCCGTTGAAGTCTACACCCTCTCCCGCGCAGTTTGCGGGAGAGGGTGCGAGCGACAGCGAGCGGGTGAGGGCCCCCCGCCCTTGACGCATCCGCCCGCCCGACGCATCCCTTCAACCGTCCCCGCACACGCATCGAATGTTCTACATCGACCCGTCGGACCCCACGCCCGTGGAGGCGCAGATCGTACGCACGGTGCACGCGGCGCTGGGCGCGGGCGCGCTTTCGCCCGGGCAAATGCTGCCCACCGTGCGCCAGCTGGCCGTGGACCTGCGCGTGGGCGCCAACGCCGTCGCGCGCGCCTACGCCGAGCTGGAACGGCAGCAGGTGCTCGAAACCGTGGCCGGGGTGGGCACCGTAGTGCGGGCGTCCCCGGACGACATCCACCGCGCCGATCTCCACGCGCGGCTCAGCGCCCTGGAGGACGCCTTTCTGCGCGAGGCCGCCGCCCTGGGCTTTTCGCTGGACGACGTGATCATTCACCTGGACAGCCGCCGAACCGGCTGAGAGAGGTACCCATGGCAGGCAACGCCCTGGTCCCCGCCAAGCCCGATGGCTCGGGCGTCATCGCGCCGCAGGTAAAGCCCGCGCGCGCCAACATCCTGGGCACGCTGGCGCTGGCCCTGCCCACCATCGCCGGCGCCGTCACGGCCGTGGCCGCCGACGCGCCCCTGGCGGCCCTGGCCGGCGCCGTGGCGGGGTGCATCGCCATGTTCTCGCCCAAGATCGCCAACCAGTGGGAGCGCGCCGTCGTCCTCAAGTGGGGGCGGTACGCGGGAATGCGCGGGCCGGGCGTGTTCTTCGTCGTGCCCGGCGTGCACACGGTGGCCGCGTGGATCGACCAGCGCACCGTGACCTCGCCCTTCGCCGCGGAGCAGACGCTCACGAGCGACGCCGTCCCCGTGAACGTGGACGCCGTCCTCTTCTGGACGGTGTACGATCCCGAAAAGGCCGCGCTGGAGGTGCAGGACTACACGCAGGCCGTGAGCTGGGCCGCGCAGACGGCCCTGCGCGACATCATCGGCCGCACGTCGCTCACGGAGCTGCTGCGGGGGCGGCTGCACATCGAAAAGGAGCTGCAGGCCCTCATCGACGAGCGCACCACGCCCTGGGGCGTGACGGTGCACTCCGTGGAGATGCGCGACGTGGTCATCCCCGCGTCGCTGCAGGACGCCATGAGCCGCGAGGCGCAGGCCGCGCGGGAGAAGCAGGCGCGCATCATCCTGGGCGAGGCCGAGGTGGAGATCGCCAAGCTGTTCGAGCGCGCAGCCGAGGCGTACCAGGCCAACCCCACGGCCCTGCAGCTTCGGCAGATGAACATCCTGTACGAGGGGCTCAAGCAGAAGGGCGGGATGATGGTGGTCCCCAGCACGATGGTGGAGTCGATGGGCCCCGCGGGGATCATGGCCGCCACGGCGCTGGCTGCCCAGCAGCAACAGCAGCAGCGCCAGTCGCCGCCCGCCCCGCCCGCGATCAGCAACGGCCAGGGGTCCGACGAGCCCGCCGTCCGCGTGGTGGACGACTTCAAGCTCTTTCCCTCCGAGTAAGGCCTGCGCGGAGGCAGGCTTCTACTGCATTCTCACGCAGAGCCGCAGAGGCGCAGAGGCGCAGAGGAAAAGACCGCTGATGATGAAGATTCGGGCCGGCACCTGACTGGGGTGCCGGCCCGATTTCGTTCGGCTGGAAGCAGAGGTGGGGAAAGCGCGTGCAAGGCCGAGCTCGAGATCCCGTCGCTGCGCGACGGGGGCCCTCTCCCCCGCCACCTGCGCCGCTCATTCCTCGCGGCTCGGCGGCGACCCCTCCCCCAACTTCGGGGGAGGGGTTGGCGAGAGGGCGAGTTCAGCGCGCGGAGTCCGGCCCGTGCACGGGCTGGGTTCTCCTCTCTCCGCGAGGAACGAGCGGGGAGAGGCCGGGAGAGGGGCGGGTTGCTCCCGGGGCGAGCCATCCGCATGTCCGCGCCGAAGTTCTCCCTTCCCCCATGCAGTTTATGGGGGAAGGGTCGGGGATGGGGGGCGCTCGCCCTCCGCGAGGTCTCCCCTTCCGACCTGGAACTCCCCTACGCCTTCCCCATCCGCCGCTTGAGCTCCTGCAGGCGCGCCTCCACGTCGTCGGCCAGGGAGGTGTTGGAGGGGGGCGGGGGCGGCGGCGTGGGATCGTCCATGGCGTTGAGCTCGTCCAGCGCCTCGCCGTACGCGATCTCGCTCTCCAGCTTGTCCGTCACCCGGCTGTAGTCGTCGAACGTCTGCCCGCCCGTCATCCCCTCCATCCGCTGCTGGCTGCGCGCCCGCCGCACCTCGTTCAGCAGCACGAAGCGGTTGCCGTCGGCCTCCTTGTAGCGGCGCATCATGTCCTGCACCTCCACGGCGCGCAGCTCGTGCTCGGCCTTGGCCGCCCGCACCTTGTCCTCCAGCACCGCCACCCGCTTTCGGTGCCGGTCGGCGAACTCCGACGCGATGCGCACCGTCTCGGCGTCGTTGATCTTCTCGGCCAGGCCGCCGCGGCGCACGGCATCGTCCAGGGCGCGGCGCTCGCGGGCCAGCTCGGCCTCGGCGGCGCGCACGGCCTCCTCGTACACGGGGATCGAGGCGCGGGCATCCACCATCTCCCGCCGCATGGCGCCCAGCAGGCCCACCACCTCGTCCTCGGGCTCGCGCCGGCTGAGCTCGGAGAGAAAGGTGTCCCAGGTGCGCGAGAACAGTCGCTTCAGGTCGTTGATCATGCCTTCATTGTAGGGGTCCGCGCCGCCGCCGGTCAACGCACACGGCGCATGGGCCCGTTTGTTGCTTTTGGGCCGCGCAACAGTCCAGCCACGGAACAGGCGCGCACATGTCCAGAACCGAGCCCGAAGAGCCGGAAGTCTTTACCTTCCCCACGATGCGGAACCTCTCCAAGGAGGAGCGGAAGTCCGTAACGCACAGCGAGTTCTGGATTCCCGAGGCGGAGCGGGAGTTCTACAAGCGCGCCCTGCAGGCCCTGAACGCGGCGAACGTGCCGTACGTGGTGGCCGGCGCCTACGCCGTCTACGAGCACACGGGCATCATCCGGCAGACCAAGGACCTGGACCTGTTCTGCACGCCCGACGCCGTGCTCAAGGCCATGCACGTGCTCAAGGGCGAGGGGATGATCACGCGGCTGGAGCAGCCGCACTGGATCGGCAAGGCCATCAGCCCCGACAACCGCGACCACTTCATCGACATCATCTACGGGATGGGCAACGGCCTGGCCCTGATCGACGATGACTGGCACCGGCACAGCAAGCCCGCCAAGCTGGCCGCCAGCGAGGTGCGGGTGGCGCCGGCCGAGGAGCTCATCTGGCACCGGCTGTTCATCCACGAGCGGCACCGCCACGACATGGCCGACGTGGCGCACCTCATCCTGGCCAACGGCAAGCAGATGGACTGGCGCCGGCTGCTCGCCAAGACCGGCGACGACTGGCCGCTGCTGCTGTCGCAGGTCCTCATGTACCGCTACGTGTATCCCGGCTACCGCGACAACGTGCCGCAGTGGGTCATCCGCGACCTGCTGCGCAAGGCGGAGCAGGCCGGGAGCGAGGCGTCGGCCGAGGGCGACGAGCACGAGCTCACGCGGGGCACCATGATCTCGCGCTTCTCGTTCGCCATCGACGTGAACGAGTGGGGCTTTCACGACCTGCGGGCCGAGAAGATCGCGGCCATGCAGCAGCACCCGGAGATCGTGAAGCTGGAGGCCAGCGACGTCTGGGACGAGCGGGCGGACTTCACGGACCAGTCAGGGGTCCCCGAGACCGTGGAACCACAGGCATGACGGACGGACGGACGATGGGCGCGAACGGGGGATCGGAGCCGGTGGCGTTCGGACGCCGCAAGGAGGACCGCCGGGGCCGCGTGGTGCGCGTGGCGGCCGTGGGTGACTTTCACGTGGGCGAAAAGGACGGCGGCGAGTACCGCGAGGCCTTTGCCCGCGTGAACGACGAAGCCGACATCCTGCTGCTGGCCGGCGACCTTACCCGCCGCGGCACCCCCGCGGAGATCGACGTGGTCATCAAGGAGCTGCAGGACGTGCGGGTGCCTATCCTGGCCGTGCTGGGCAACCACGACCACGAGAGCGGCCAGCCCGAAAAGGTGAACGAGGCCCTGCGCGCCCGCGGCGTGCACCTGCTGGACGAGGCCCCGTTCGAGCTCAACGAGCACGTGGGCTTCGCGGGCGTAAAGGGCTACATGGGCGGCTTTGGCCGCTACACGCTCACGGCGTTCGGCGAGCAGGACACCAAGACGTTCGTGGGCACCACGCTGGACGAGGTGCAAAAGCTGGAGTACAGCCTGCGCCGCCTGTCCACGCCCGTGCGCGTGGTGCTGCTGCACTACGCGCCCATCATGGACACGGTGATGGGCGAGCCGGAGCAGATCTTTCCGTTCCTGGGCAACGACCGCCTGCTGGAGCCCATCGACCGGTTCAAGGCGGCGGTGGTGTTCCACGGCCACGCGCACCACGGCACCTTCCGCGGGCAGACGCCCGGCGGCGTGCCCGTGTTCAACGTGTCCATGCTGCGCGTGCGCGAGGACGCCGGCGCGGAGCTGTTCTACGTGCACGAGATCCCGCTCCCCGCGGACCTCCCCGCCGCCGAGCAGGCGTCGGAGCCCGGCGTGGAGCATCCCTCCGGCGCGGAGCGGGCGGCCGCGCGGTCGGGAAGTGCGTGAGTGCGGCAGTGCGTGAGTGCGGTAGTGGATGACGAGCGAGGGCGGCCTTCCGGGTGGAGGGCCGCCCTCGTACTGTCGCGGCGGATGAAGATCAGGCCGCGCAACGAGCGACGCCGGGCAGCAACCGCCGGTCGCGGAGTTGATCGGGCGAGGCTGCTCCCGGGCCGGAGCGGCTGAAGCCGCCGCAACGACAGCGGAAAGCCTCACAAACTGCGTGAGGCTTCACCTGCTGGAGGGCCGCTGCCGGTGCACACGAGACGACCCTCCGCTGGGGCAGTCCGCGCAGGCGGACTTCGTGCCTTTCCAGCGGCGAATTCATTCGCTCCGGCTGGGGGACGGCCCTACCGACCCTCACCCGCTCGCATTCGCTCGCATCCCTCTCCGCCACGCGCCGCGAACCAGATCCCGATCCCGTTCCGCCCCCTCACCGCTGCGCCGGCGGCTCCACGGGGTCGGGGCCGGCGGCGGCGGGGGTGGCGCGCTCGCGCGGCTTGCCGATCCGCCCGTACGCCACCAGGCTCAGCCCCAGCACCCACGCCAGCGACGCCGACCACCCCGCCACCACGTCCGACGGGTAGTGCACGCCCAGGTACACCCGCGAGAACCCCACCAGCAGCGTGAACGCCCCGCCCACCACGATGGCCCACCACCGCCACCGCGTGGGCCACGCCAGCACCGCCAGGGCCGCCACGAGGGCCATGGAGCCCATGGCGTGCCCGCTGGGAAAGCTGTACGTGTGCTCCGGCGCCGACGACAGCCACAGCTCCGGGCGCGCGCGGCGAAACGTGAGCTTGGCGGCCTGGTTCAGCGCGCCGGCGCCGCCCAGCGCAACGGCCCAGAACAGCGCGTTGCCCCGCTTTCGCGCCACCAGCAGCGCCACCAGGACGACGAACACCATCGGCACCACGCCGTACGCGTAGCCGATGAGGCTGATGAACTCCATCACCGCGTCCCAGCCGGGCGTGGCGTGGCCGTGCACGTAGCGCAGGATGGCGTCGTCGGGGCCGATGCCGCCGGTGGTCTGCCACACGTCGTCCGCCAGCGCGCCAAAGCCCACCAGCGGGATGCCCACGCCCAGGAAAAGGAGGAGCAGCAGCTGCCAGCGGGCGCGGACAAAGCGGACCAGCGCCTTCGCCAGCCCGCGGCCCGCCGCAACGGCCGTCGAGCGGGGGCTTTGATGGAGCGTCTCGGACAAGGATCAGCGGGCGTCGTCGTTACGGGATCGATACACGATGCGCGGCTCCTGCAACTCCGTGGCCGCGCGTCCGCCGTCACTGTGAAGCCCAGGTTGTCAGCACGTGAACCGCTGGCTGATTTATGCGATGATGCGACCCGGCTAGCGTTCTCCCCGGGACGAGGCGATTCAGACCGTGCGCGCCCCGTCTGCGCCCGTGCAGACGTGTTGCAATACCTCCGCCGCGAACGGTTATTCATCCCGAGAGGATACTGACCAACCCGGATGGGCCAAAAGCGTCATCCTGAGGAGCCGCCGCGCGAGGTCTGCCGAGGCGTGATCCATGGCGGCGACGAAGGATCTTGCCCGCGACGCTCGGGGGCGACCTCGTGCACGGAATCCGCCTCCGAGTCTCGCACACAAGATCCTTCGGTCGCGCCAAAGTCCTGCGCGCGCTCCTGTTATGGGCGGCGCTCCCTCAGGATAACGCATCGCGGGCGCAGAGTTCCATCAGTCTCTCGGGATGACTGTCGCGCGAGGTGTCGTGGAACGGTTCGGCGACACCCGCTCAAGATGACGCATCGCGGACGCAGGTTTTCCATCAGCCGCTCGGGATGACGGTCGTGCGGGGCGCCGTGAAACAGTTCGGCGACACCCGCCCGGGATGACAATCGCGCGGCGCCAGATCCGGCACCCCGCTCGCGGCCACTGCCCGGGCGGGCAGTCGTTCTGCGATGCGCGATTCCTCGTTATCTTCCCGCCGGCAGCAGGACTCGCCGGGATGTACACTCCTCACCCGGAACGCCCGGAGGGGCGGATGAAAGTCTTTGAAGTCGTCGTCGCGCTGCTGCTGGGGGGCGCGGCCCTCGCGGCGATCGCGCGGCGGATCGGCGCGCCGTATCCCGCGCTCGTGGCGCTGGCCGGCGCCGCGCTGGCCCTCATCCCCCGCGCACCCACGCTCGTGCTGGATCCCGAGCTGGCGCTGGCCCTGTTCGTGGCGCCCGTGCTGGTGGACGCCGCGTTCGACGCGTCGCCCCGCGACCTGCGCGCCAACTGGCGCCCCGTCGTGAGCCTGGCCTTGGGCGCCGTGGTGCTCACCGTGGCCGTCGTGGCCATCGTCGCGCGGCTGCTCGTTCCCGGCATGCCGTGGGCGGCGGCCATCGCCCTGGGCGCCATCGTGGCCCCGCCCGACGCCGCGGCCGCCACGACGGTGCTCAAGCAGCTGCGCCCGCCGCACCGCCTGCTGACCATCCTGGAGGGCGAAAGCCTCTTCAACGACGCCAGCGCCCTGCTGATCTACCGCCTGGCCGTGGGCGCCACGCTCACGGGCACCCTCTCCGGGTGGAGCGTGGTGCCCACGCTGCTGTTCGTCACGCTGGGCAGCGTGGCGCTGGCCCTGGTGCTGTCCCGCGTCACGCTGGCCGTGAACGCGCGCATCACGGACGTGTCCACCGCCGTCGTCGTACAGTTCTGCACCACGTTCGGCGTGTGGATTTTGGCCGAGCAGCTGCACCTGAGCGGCATCATCACCATGGTGGTGTTCGCCATGGCGGCGTCGCGCCGGGCGGCCGAGGTCACGCCGGCGCGCATCCGCATCCCCGCGTGGGCCGTGTGGGAAGTCGCCGTCTTTGTGCTCAACGTGCTGGCGTTCATCCTCGTGGGGTTCCAGCTCAAGTCCATCGCCCAGCGCGTGACGGGCACGCAGGGGGCGCGCTTTGCCCTCGTGGCGGCGGCGGTGTGCGCGGCCGTGATCCTGGCGCGCATCGCGTGGGTCACGGGCGCGGCGGCGTTCAGCCGGTGGCGCTGCCG
>NZ_DASURI010000376.1:0-2737 GCF_036280135.1 Longimicrobium sp. | reverse complement strand
AGTTATGTGCGGATCGAGCCACAGAAAGATTTTCCGTTGGTATACGGACGGGGTCCTCGGGACCTCGTTCACTATTTGGATAAGGCGGTGGCGTTATCTTACATTGAGAGAACCGCCAATGATCGTTGCCGTCTGGACCTTGAGGGATGGAAACGTGTTGACGAGTTGCGTCGAGCACGCACCGTCTCCAACCAGGCATTCGTAGCCATGTGGTTCGATCGGGAGATGCTCACTACTTGGGAAAATGGGCTCAAGCCCGCTCTGGAATTCACGGGTTACCGGGCGGTTCGGTTGGATTTCCAAGAGCACAACGACAAGGTGGACGACCGCATCATCGCGGAGATCCGCCGCAGCGGACTCGTCGTGGCGGACTTCAGCGGCGATCGCAGCAACGTGTATTTCGAAGCGGGGTTCGCGCTGGGGCTGGGAATTCCCGTCATCTGGACCTGTCGCGAGTCCGACGTGGAAAAGCTCCACTTTGATACGCGGCAGTACAACTACATTGCCTGGTCCACGCCGGAGGACCTGAAGGACAAGCTGCAGCTGCGCATCCAGGCCACGATCCCCAACCATCCCGCCGCGCGTGCGCATGGCTGACCTGCCCGAGAACACCCCCGTCTGGGACGACCACGACTGGGCGCACCTGCCCGCGCTGGACGGCGACGTGTCGGCGGACGTGTGCGTGGTGGGGTTGGGCGGGTCGGGGCTCACGGCCGTGGGCGAGCTGCTGCGGCGCGGCGCATCCGTCGTGGGCATCGACGCGGGACACGTGGCCTCCGGCGCGGCGGGGCGCAACGGCGGGTTCCTGCTGGCGGGCACGTACGACTTCTACCACGACGCCGTGCGCCGCCACGGCCACGAACGTGCCCGCCGCATCTACGCCCTCACGATCGACGAGATGCGGCGCATCACCGCCGAGACGCCGGAGGCCGTGCGGCAGACGGGCTCCCTGCGCGTGGCCGACTCGCCGGAGGAACTGGAGGACTGCCGGCTGCAGTACGACGCCCTGCGCGCGGACGGCTTTCCCGTGGAGTGGTACGAGGGCCCGGAGGGGCACGGGCTGCTGATGCCGACGGACTGCGCGTTCAACCCCCTGCTGCGCTGCCGCATCCTGGCGCGGCGCGAGGTGGAGGCCGGCGCGCGGCTGTACGAGCACGCGCCCGCGCTGGAGGTGCGCCCCGGCGAGGTGCGGACGCCGTCGGGGACCGTCCGCTGCGGCAAGGTGATCGTGGCGGTGGACGGCCGGCTGGAGCGGCTGTTCCCGGAGCTGGAGGGCCGCGTGCGCACGGCGCGGCTGCAGATGCTGGCCACGGCGCCCACGGACGAGGTGCGCGTGCCGCGCCCCGTCTACGCCCGCTGGGGCTACGAGTACTGGCAGCAGCTGCCGGACGGCCGCGTGGCCTTGGGCGGCTTTCGCGACCTTGGCGGCGAGGGCGAGTGGACGCACGAGGCCGTCCCCGGTGACGCCATCCAGGCGCGGCTGGACCGGTTCCTCCGCGAGCGCATCGGCGTGCGGGCGCCGGTGACGCACCGCTGGGCCGCGTCCGTGGGCTACACGCAAACGGGGCTGCCCCTGCTGGACGAGGTGCGCCCCGGCGTGTGGGCCGCGGGCGGGTACAGCGGCACGGGCAACGTCATCGGCGCGCTGTGCGGCCGCGCGGCGGCGGAGCGGGCGCTCACGGGCGCGTCGGCGCTGGGCGACGCGTTCGGCCCGGCGGGGGGCAGCGCGTAGCGGAGATGGGCCGGCGGATCCGGCGGAAATGAAAGCGGGGGCGTGCCGGATGGCACGCCTCCGCTTTGCCTGTCCACGGTCCACGATCGCCTTTGTCTGCTCTGGTGACGACGCGGAGAGCGACTCCGTTGACTCTTGTGCCAAGTGGAGCTTAAATTCGATCCAACTGGTATACCCGAGGAGGGTTGATGTCGATCAATGCAGCGCGTGTGGCGGACGTGATGGGCGGCGAGGGAACCCTGGGCCGGTCCATCAGCAGCATCGGGGAGTTGCGCGAGATGGTGGAATTCGGCCTGCCGGTGACGGCGCTGGACGCTGTCGTTCGGCACGTGACGCACGATGATCGCGGCGCGGCCGAGCTGAAGTACCGCATCGTTCCCAAGACGACGCTTCGCCGTCGCCAGCGGCTCGACCCCGAGGAAAGCCAGCGGCTCGAGCGCCTTGCCCGCATGACGGCCCTTGCCGAGGATGTGTGGGAAGATCCAGACTTGGCGCACGAGTTTCTCACCAGCGCACAACCACAGCTCGGCGGCGAACGGCCGGTCGACCTGGCGCGCAGCGATCTCGGCACTCGGCAGGTCGAGATGCTGTTGATGAAGATCGAATACGCCCTCCCGGTATGATCACGGCCTGGCGCATCTGCAAGACAAAGCATCCGCCATTCGACGGTACGGGGGCACGGCTCGTGGGCGCCCGGTGGAACTCCCCCGGGCGCCCGATGATTTATGCCGCGGACAGCTTTGCCGGGGCAATTCTCGAACTCCTGGCCCATGCCGCGCGGCCCCGTACCCTTCCAGGGGCGCACCACGCGTTTCGCATCGACGTTCCTGACGACCTCGTGGAGGTGGCTGACCCCGCGGCCATTCCGGGCTGGGACCGAAAGGAGTCTCCGGTCGCCCTCTCGCTGGGAGATACGTGGCTGCAGCAGCGCCGAAGCGCTGCCCTGGTCGTGCCCGCGATTCCGTCCCGGCCGGTGGGCAGGAACGTGCTCATCAACCCGGAGCA
>NZ_DASURI010000375.1:0-5144 GCF_036280135.1 Longimicrobium sp. | reverse complement strand
GCGGAGATTGAGAATCGGATGGGACGTGGGATCGAGGAGGATCGATGGACGGATCACGCCGGCAGCAATCCGCCCCTCCCCCGGCCCCTCCCGCGCGTTCCTGGCGCCGTCTCCGAGCCGGAGCGAATGAATTCGCCGCTGGAAAGGCACAAGTCCGCCTGCGCGGACTGCCCCAGCACAAGCGACGCTCTGTGCATCGGGGCGGGATTCGACGGCTCGGAGGATGCCTGAAGTGCACAGAGAGGGAGTGCGGCAGGAGCTGTCGGCGCAGGCCGACATCACGTTTTCAGAGCCGCGAATGATGGCAACCCGCCATGGAGAAGAGACGATGCCTCAGCCACGTACGCTCGTACTCGACGCGGAGCAGCGGACTTCGCTCGACAAGGTTCTCCGTCACGATCACCGACCGTACCTGCGTGAGCAGGCCGCCGCGCTGCTGAAGATCTCCGACGGCATGAACCCGAGCTCGGTGGCGATGGGTGGCCTGCTTCGCAGACGAAAGCCGGACACGGTCCGCGGCTGGCTCGACTACTACCTGCAACACGGACACCTGCACGTACGCCCCGCGACGCGGGGCTTTTCCCCCCAGTGATCCTGCCGCTGCCGCCGTCCAGGAGCGTCTGCACCAGCTTCCGGAGGCGAGCGCGCCGGAGGACGAAGAGCCGTTGCCGCCGCGCTGGACGCTCGCCCTGATGCGCCGGCTCTGCCCGGAGCTGGCGGATCTGAGGACGGACTCCGGCGTGCTGCGGCGCCTGGAAGCCTGGGCAATCTCGTACAAGGCGGGGCGGGTGCACATCATCAGCCCGGACTTGGCCTACGAGGAGAAGTGCGCGGCCATCGAAGCCGCACTTGGGCGCGCGCGAGCCGAAAAGAACGTGCGCCTTCTCTATGTCGACGAGGTCACCTACTACCGCAGACCCGTCCTGGGACGGAACTGGGGGCTGCGACGCACCGGCGGCCGAATGCAGCCCAAGGTGCCCCAAGCGCCCGGCCCCAACACGAAGCGACGGATCATCGGCGCCCTGGATGCCGTCGACGGCCGGACGTGCACGATGAGCCGGAGCTCGCTGGGCTCACGTCCGATCCGCACGTTCCTGCGCCAGGTGCGGAAGACGTACGGGCCCGGCATCGAGCTCATCCTCGTGTGGGACAACTGGCCTCCGCACCACTCGGAAGAAGTGCTGAAGACGGCCGCCGAGCTGAAGATCCAGCTCCTGTACACGCCCACGTACGCGCCCTGGACCAACCCCATCGAGAAGCTCTGGAACTGGCTGAAGAACGAGGTGCTGCGTCTTCATCGGCTGTCGGATCGGTGGAGCGAGCTGCGCAATCGCGTTGACCGGTTCTTGAGCAAGCTGCATGAGCCCAGCCCAGCCTTGCTGCGCCGCGTCGGCCTTGCCACTCGATAGCCCGTTTAGGTTCGCAATCAGCATCATTCGCCGTGGCTGGGGCGCCGTTGCCCCCTCGTGATCTCGCCTCACCACCCGCCCCCCGCCCGCGCGATGACCTCTACCTCTCACCGTGATCTCTCCCCCTGTCTCTCCTCACCCCATCTCCGCCCCTCGCCCTGCAGGCCGCTCCGGGCTTACATTCCGCCGCGCATCCGCATCCACCATCGCCCGCGACGCCGAGCCAGAACGCCGTGATCCCACGCCCCCGCCGCGCCCTGCTGGTGTTCCTCGACGGGGTGGGGATCGGGTCGGGCGACGCGTCGTTCAACCCGTTCGCCGTCGCGCACCTGCCGCGGCTGGAGGCGCTGCTGGGCGGCCGCCGCCCCGTCGCCGAGCACCTGGACGCGGACGGGCGCATCCGCACCGAGCGCGCCGTCCTGGTCGCATCCGACGCGACGCTGGGGATGGAGGGGCTGCCGCAGAGCGGGACCGGGCAGACGTCGCTGCTCACGGGCCGCAACGCGGCCAAGGAGTACGGGCGGCACTTCGGACCGTGGGTGCCCACGCCCGTCCGCCCCATGCTTGCCGCGGAGAACCTGCTGAGCCGGGCAAAGGCCGCGGGGCTCACGGCCGTGTTCGCCAACGCGTACCCGCTGGCCGGCGCCGATCCGCGCATCTTTCGCCGGCCGGCCGCGCCCATGCTGGCCGCGCAGGCCGCCGGCGCGCTCACCCGCGGCGCGGCCGAGCTGGCGGAGAGGCAGGCCGTGGCGTCGTCCATCACCAACGAGCGGTGGCGCGAGCGGCTGGGCGACGACATGCCCCAGGTCACGCCCGAGGAGGCCGCGCGCACGCTGGCCCGCATCACCGCCGGGGCGGACGTGACGCTGTTCGCACACTACGACACGGACTACACGGGCCACCGCGGCGAGATGGCCGGCGCCGTGGCCGCGCTGGAAAAGGTGGATGCGTTCCTGGGCGCCCTGGTGGACGCGTTGCCGGCGGACGCGCTGCTCGTCGTCTCCAGCGACCACGGCAACCTGGAAGACACGCGCGGCGGGCACACGCGCAACCCCGTCCCCGTGCTGGCCGCGGGGCCAGGCCACTCGCCGTTCGGCGCCGCGCGGTCCATCATGGACGTGGCGGTCGGCATTTCGTACATGGTGGGATTCGATCCGGACCTGGAAGAGCCGGATGCGGATCGATCGGACATCGAAGGAGAAGAAGGCTGATGCAGAAGGGATCCATCCGCGCCGTGCTGTACGACTTCGACGGCACGCTGGCGGACAGCACCGAGCTCATCATGCGGTGCTACCGGCACACCATGGCCGCGCACCTGGGCCACGTTCCGCCGGACGAGGAGTGGCTGAGCGGGTTCGGGATGACGCTGGAGACGCAGCTGCGTCGCTTTGCCCGCGACGCGGCCGAGGCGGAGCGGATGCTGGACACCTACCGCGACTACCAGAACAGCATCCACGACGAGCTGCTGCGCCCCTTTCCGGGCGCCGTGGAAACGGTGGCGGAGCTGGACCGGCGCGGCTACCGGCTGGCCATCGTCACCAGCAAGCACCGGCGGTCGGCCATGCGGGGGATGGAGCTGTGCGGGCTGGTGAGCCACTTCGACGTCATCGTGACGCCCGAGGACGTGCGGGAGCCCAAGCCCCACCCGGAGCCCGTGCTGTTCGCGCTCGAGAAGCTGGGGATGACGCCGGGGGAGGCCCTCTTCATCGGCGACTCGCCGCACGACGTGGCATCCGGCAAGGCGGCGGGAACGCGGACGGCGGGCGCGCTGTGGGGCCCGTTTCCGCGCGAGGCGCTGGAAACGGCAGGTCCCGACGCGCTGCTCAACGCGCAGCACGACGTGCTCCGGCTTCTGGACGGAGCGTAGGTCTTTTCGGATGATCGGACCGCCGGCCGGGAAGGCGTGGCCGGCGGATGGGTGCGCGGGGCCTACTTGAAGCGGTAGGTGATCCGCCCGCGGCGCAGGTCGTACGGCGAAAGCTCCACCGTCACGCGGTCGCCGTCCAGGATGCGGATGTAGTTCTTGCGCATGCGGCCCGAGATGTAGCAAAGCAGCTCGTGGCCGTTCTCCAGTTTGACGCGGAAGTTGGTATCCGGCAGCACTTCCGTCACGATGCCGGGCATCTCGATGACGTCCTTCGCCACGCGGTCCTCGCTCCTGGGGGAGGGGTTCGTAAAGGGACGTTTTACTGCGGATGGGGAGAGCAGGCTAGCAATATAGGCCGTCCTTCGCATTAGGAAAGCCCCGCGCGGCGGCCTCCATCCGCCCCCCGCCGGGGACGCGCTTTGCCATCCATCCCCCCGTCCGCTAAGTTGGGCGCCCTCTGATCCGGCCCTCGCGCCCGTGCGCGTGGGATTCTTGCCTTTTCAACGATCCACGGAGCGGCACTCCCATGCGGATGCTGGTGCTGGGGGCGGGGCTGCAGGGTTCCGCCTGCGCTTACGACCTGCTTGCCTATACGGACCACGACGTGGTCCTGGCGGACATCAACGTCGACAACCTTCCGGCGTTTCTGCAGCCCTACCTGGGCAACCGGCTCACGGCCGTAAAGGTCGACGCCAACGACCGCGCCGGCGTTCGCCAGGTGATGAACGGCGTGTCGGCCACCATGAGCGCCTTTCCCTACTACTTCAACCTGGGGATGACGGTCGCCGCCATCGAGGCGGGCTCGCACTTCTGCGACCTGGGCGGCAACACGCAGATCGTGCAGGACCAGAAGGCCCTGGCGTCGCGCGCCATGGAGAAGGGCGTGAGCGTGGTCCCCGACTGCGGCCTGGCCCCTGGCATGGTGAACATCCTGGCGGAGCACGGCATCGCGCAGCTGGACGAGGTGCACTCCGTGCGCATCAAGGTGGGCGGCCTGCCGCAGAAGCCGGAGCCGCCGCTCAACTACCAGGTGGTGTACAGCCTGGAGGGCGCGCTGGACTACTACACCACGCTCAGCTGGGTGCTGCGCGACGGCAAGCAGACGCAGGTCAAGGCGCTGTCGGAGATCGAGCACATCGACTTTCCCGGCGTGGGCACGCTGGAGGCGTTCCACACCGCGGGCGGCCTGTCGACCATGGCCCAGCGGTACGAGGGCAAGGTCCCCACGATGGAGTACAAGACCCTGCGCTTTCCCGGTCACGCCGACATGATGGCCGTCATGCGCGACATCGGCCTGATGGGGATGGAGCCGGTGGACGTGAAGGGCACCAAGGTCGTGCCGCGCGACGTCTTCATCTCTATCGTCGGGCCCAGGCTCAAGAAGGACTACAAGGAGAGCCCGGACCAGGTGGCGCTGCGCGTGGAGGCCGAGGGCATCGACAAGGGCGAGCGCGTGCTGTACCGCTTCGACCTCCTCGACAAGTACGACGAGGAGACGGGCATCACGGCCATGATGCGCACGACGGGCTTCTCGCTGGCCATCACGGGCGCCATGCAGGCCGCGGGCAAGGTCAAGCCCGGCGTGTGGACGCCGGACGAGGCCATGCCGGCCAACGCCTACATCGCCGCCCTCGCCGAGCGCGGCGTGGTGATCCAGGAGAGCCGCATCGTTCAGCGGTGAACTGCAGTGCGTGAGTGCGTGAGTGCGTGAGTGCGTGAGTGCGGAAGTGGTTCGGCGGGCGGGACGGGACGGTGTGGGTGGGACGGGGATTGCGACGGAGCGGGTGAACCCGCCGCTGGGACAGCCATAAGCCCCGTCTCAACTCGCTGACGCTCGCCGAACGAGGTTTCAACCGATCGGACGCGGC
>NZ_DASURI010000374.1:0-5440 GCF_036280135.1 Longimicrobium sp. | reverse complement strand
TTCGCGACCTTCCAGCGGCGAATTCATTCGCTCGGCGCGGGCCCCGCGGGTCCGGCGTGGGCTCCGCGCGGGTTCGGCCCGGACGCGGCGCATCCGGGGTGGGCGCGGATTCCACGCGGCCCGCGCGGAACCGTCCGGGCTCAGACCCGGAAGCCGCCCACCAGCCGCTGGAGCTCCGCGGCCACGCCGGCCAGCTGCTCGCTCGCGCCTTCGCTCTGCGCGGCGCCGTTGGCGGCCTCGCGCGCGGCCTGCGACACGCCGGAGATGCCGCGGTTCACCTCGCCCGTGCCGCGCGCGGCCTCGGTAAGGTTGCGGGCGATCTCGGCCGTGGCGCCGCTCTGCTGCTCCACCGCGCCGGCCACCGTCACGCTGATGCCGTTGATCTTGCCGATGATGTCGTTGATCTGCCGGATCCCCTGCACGGCGCCCGACGTGCGCTCCTGCACCCCGCCGATCTTGGCCGCGATCTCCTCCGTGGCCCGCGCCGTCTGCCCGGCCAGCTGCTTGACCTCGTGCGCCACCACGGCGAACCCCTTGCCCGCCTCGCCCGCCCGCGCGGCCTCGATGGTGGCGTTCAGGGCCAGCAGGTTGGTTTGCTGCGCGATGCTGGTGATGACCTTGACCACCTCGCCGATCTCCTGGCTGGAGCCGCCCAGCTCGTCCATGGCGCGCACGGTGTGCTCCGCCTGCACCGTGGCCTCCTGCGCCACGCGCAGGGCGTCCTGCAGCTGCCGCGCGATCTCGCGGATGCTGCCCGACATCTGCTCCGTGGCCGCGGCCACGGCCTGCACGTTCATCCCCGCCTGCTCCGACGCGGCGCCCACGGACTGCACCTGCCGCGACGTCTCCTCCGCAGCGCCCGAAAGCGTCTGGCTGGTGGTGCGCAGCACGGCCGAGCTGGCCGAGACCGTGTCGCTGCTCTGGTGCATGCGCGCCACCACCTCGCGCAGGCTGGCCACGGAGCGGTTGAACGCCTCGCGCAGCCCGTCGGCGTGCGGCGCGAACGGCGTCTCGATGCGGCAGGTGAGGTCGCCCTCGGCCAGGGCCTGCAGGCCGGCGAACAGCGCCTGGATGGCCTCCGCGTCCTTTTCCGCCGACGCCGCGGCCGCCAGCTCGGCCGTCTTTTGCTCGTGCACGTCCTGCAGCGAGCCGCAGGCGCGGATGGTCACGCCGTCGGCCGAGTGGCGGCACCCGCCCGTCGCGCGAAACCAGCGGTACGAGCCGTCGCGCACCTTGAGCCGGTAGGTCACGTCGTAGCGCGCCCGGCCCGTGCGGTCCGTGAGGTGCGCGCCGAACGCCGCGAACGTGGGCGCCACGTCGTCGGGGTGCAGCCGGTCGGACCACGACTGGCACAGGTTGGGAAACTCGCGCTCCGTCTCGTAGCCCACCAGCCGGCGAAACTCCGGGGACCACGTCCACACGCTGTTGGGGTGCAGGGCGTCGGCGTTGAACAGCGCCGCGTCCCACAGCCCCACGCCGCAGGCCTCGTCCAGCACCTCGGAACGCTCCCGGACGGCCGCGTGCTGCGCGCGGACCTGGTCTACGCCGGAAAGCCTGCTGATCAACCGCATGAACATCGGGGGTGCGCTCCTGGGCAAGGGATGGGACGGGCGCGCCGGGGGAATTCACGGCGTGCCGCGGCAAGACCAAGTTTCGGCCGCTCCCGCGCACGGGTTGAGCGCCCCCCGCCGCCGTCCGCGCCCTGCCGGGAATCCGGACGGACGCGCGAAGGGCGGCCCCCCTCTCCCGGGAGCCGCCCTTCCGCCGTTCCGCGTTCGTACGGACGTCGCGCCGCCGGCCTGCGCTTGCCCTAGCCCACCAGCCGGGCCGTGGCGTGCTCCTCCTCGTCGTCCGCGTCATCCGCGTCATCCGCGTCGTCGCGCGCGGCGGACGCGCGGCGGCGGGGCACCTCCAGCGGCTGCTGCAGGGGATCGTCCGTGGCCGTGGGCAGCGGCAGGCCGTCGGACGCCGCCACGGCGCGCACGTCCAGCTTGGCCGGCAGCACCAGGCGAAACGTGCTTCCCTCCCCCAGCGTGCTCTCCACCGTGAGCGATCCGCCCAGGAGGACGGCCAGCCGGCGGGAGATGGGCAGGCCCAGCCCCGTGCCCAGCGCCTGGTCCGGATGGGCGATCTGCACGAACTCGTCGAAGATGCGCTCCAGGTTCTCCGGCTCGATCCCCCGCCCCCGGTCCGTCACGTCGATCTCCACCCCCCGGTCCTCCAGGGGGCGGCACGCCACCGTGATGGCGTTGCCCTCGCCGAACTTGATGGCGTTGGACAGCAGGTTCAGCAGGATCTGCCGCACGCGCCGCGGGTCCGTGGTGATGGACACGTCGCCCGAGGTGTCCAGCGTGAGCTCCGAGCCGTGCTCGTCGGCCAGGGGGCGCACGGTCACGAACAGGTCCTGCACCAGGGCCGGGAACGAGGCCGGCTGGATCTCCAGGTCGATCTTTCCGGCCTCGATCTTGGACAGGTCCAGGATGTCGTTCACCAGCTCCAGGAGGTGCTTGGCGGCCTGGTTGGCCCGCTCGATGCCCCGCGACTGCTCGGCGTTCAGGGGGCCGTAGATGTTGTCCAGCAGCAGCGCGCTGTAGCCCAGGATGGCGTTGATGGGCGTGCGCAGCTCGTGGCTCATGCTGGCGTAGAAGCGGCTGCGCGACTGGATGGCGTTCTCCAGCTCCCGCTGCCGCGCCGTGAGCTGCTCGTTGAGCGACTTGAGCTCCGCCGTCGTGCGCGCCAGGTGCTCCGCCTGCAGCCGCAGCTCCTCCTCGGCCCGCTTGCGCTCGGAGACGTCGCGGCCAATGAGCGTGTACACCCGCTCCGTGTCCAGCTGCAGGCAGCTGATGGACGCTTCCAGGGGGAACGCCTCGCCCCCCGCGCGAAGCCCCGTGAGCGCGTGGTCCTGCATCCCCTCGGGCAGGGTCGCGGCGCCGCCCTCCACGGACGCGGCCCGCTCCGCCGCCTGCGTGCACAGCTTTGCCAGGGGGGCGCCCCGAAACTCGGGCGCCAGCAGGTCGTCCATCAGCCGGCCCAGCGCCTGCCCCGGCGGCAGGCCAAAGGTGCGCGCCGCAGCCGCGTTGAACAGGGTGATGCGCCGGTCGTCGCCAAAGGTGACGATGGCCTCCAGGGCCGAGCCCACGATCTCGGCCATGCGCGCCTCGCTCTCGGAGAGCTGGGCGCGGTGCTGCAGCTCCAGCTCGCGCACCTCGCTTTCGCGCAGGCGCTTTTCCTGGTCCTTGAGCTGCTCCGTCTTCAGATAAAGGTCGACGAAGACGGCGACCTTGCTGCGCAGGACGTCGGGGTTGAAGGGCTTGAACATGTAGTCCACGGCCCCCACCTCGTACCCCGTGTAGACGAAGTGCTCGTCCTTGTTGATGGCCGTGAGGAAGATGATGGGCGTGAGCCGGCTGCGCTCGCGCTTCTTGATGAGCTGCGCCGTCTCGAAGCCGTTCATCCCCGGCATCTGCACGTCCAGCAGGATGACGGCAAAGTCGTGCAGCAGCACCTGGCGCAGGGCCTCCTCGCCGGAGTAGGCGCGCACCATGTCCACCGGCAGGGGCTCCAGGATGGCCTCCAGGGCCATCAGGTTCTCGGGCCGGTCGTCCACCATCAGGACGCGGGCCCGCGCCTCGGGGGGAGCGGCGGGCGTCATGCGTTCACCGGCGGGCAGGGGGGAACACGGCGGCCGTGGATGCCCACCAGGTGCGCGGCGATGTCCTCCAGGGGCAGCACGCACGCCTCGGGGACGGCCTTGGCGGCCGAGCGGGGCATGACCCGCACCTCGGCCGTCCCGGGCTCCTGGACAATGCAGTGGCCCCCCGCGTCGGCAATGCGGCGCAGGCCGCGGGCGCCGTCGGCGTTGGCGCCGGTGAGCACGATGCCCACCACGTCCATCCCGTACGTGTCCACGGCGGACTCGAACATCACGTCGATGCTGGGCCGGCTGTAGCGCACCGGGTCGTCGCAGGTGAGGGTGAAGTACCCTTCGTCCACCAGCAGGTGGTAGTCGGGCGGGCCCACGTACACGCCCGGCCCCATGTCCATCTTGTCGGTCACCTCGTGCACCAGCAGGGGCGAGCACTCCTGCAGCAGCTCGCACAGCAGCTCGCTTTCCTTGGCGCGGTGCTGCACCACCACCACGGGGAGCGGAAAGTCGTCCGGCAGCCCGCTGACGAGCGTGCGCAGGGCGTGCAGCCCCCCGGCCGAGGCGCCCACCACCACCACGCGGTAGCCGGGCCCCACCTCGTGGGCCTCGCTCACTGCAGCCTCCGGAAGATCTTTTCGCGGGCGTCCAGCACCTCGTACTTGTCCTCGAAGTCGGTAAAGCGCAGGGTTTCCTTGTTGCCCAGCGCCAGGGTGCCAAAGCGGCCCAGGCTGTCGTAGAACAGGCGGTGCACGCGGTTCTGCAGCTTGCGGTCGAAGTAGATCATCACGTTTCGGCACACGATCACGTTGAACTCGGCGAACGAGCCGTCCGTGACCAGGTTGTGCTGCGAGAACACCACGTTGCGCGTGAGCGAGCTGTTGAACAGGGCCCCGTCGTACAGGGCCGTGTAGTACTCGCTGAAGCTGCGCGTTCCCCCCGCGCGCACGTAGTTCTGCGTGTACTCCTGCATCTTGTCCAGGGGAAAGATCCCCGCCCGCGCCCGCTGCAGCACCATCTCGTTGATGTCGGTGGCGTAGATGCGGGCCCGCTCGTACAGCCCTTCCTCCTCCAGCAGGATGGCCATGGAGTAGACCTCCTCGCCGGTGGAGCACCCGGCGTGCCATACCCGGATGAAGGGGTAGGTGCGCAGGGTGGGGACCACCTTTTCGCGGAACGCGGCGTAGAAGCCTGGGTCGCGGTACATGGCCGTCACGTTGATGGAGAGGTCCAGCAGGAGCTTCTCCATGACGGACGGGTCGTGCAGCACGCGGTCCTGCAGCTCGCTCACGTGGCGCAGCCCCTCGGCCTGCATGCGCTTCCACACGCGGCGCTTGAGCGAGGAGTAGGCGTAGCTGCGAAAGTCGAAGCCGTAATGCCGGTAGATGCCTTCCAGCATCAGCTCGATCTCGATGCGTTCCAGCTCCTTGTCGTACGCGGCCGGGGTATCCGGCAGTTTGACGTCGGCCTTGGGCACCGTGGGGCTCGTTTCCGTCGGTTGGGTGCGGCTCACCGCCCGCGCCCGCGGCGCGGCAGTGCGAATCCTGCCACGCTACGGCAAGGGGCGTGCAACTGCTTGCGACGGCAGGGAATACGGCAGGGAATAGGGAATAGCCTGCAACGGCGGCGGCGGTCTGGCGGCGCGCGGGAGGCGGACTTCCCGCCGGCAGCGACCCGCCCCCTTTCCCGGGCCCTTCCTCCACAAACGGCGTGGGGGAAGGGAGAACTTCGTCGCGCGGACGGACAGCCCTCGCCGGCAGCGCCCCGCCCTTCCCCCGGCCCCTCCCCGCTCGTTCC
>NZ_DASURI010000373.1:0-15020 GCF_036280135.1 Longimicrobium sp. | reverse complement strand
GCCCGCTTCGATCAACAGATCGGAGCGGGCGTTTGCTTTTCTGTCGAGATCCAGGGCAACTGCTTTTCTCACGCAGAGGCAGCAGGGGCAGCAGAGGAACGGCAACTGATCTTCTCACGCAGAGCCGCGGAGGACGCAGAGAACTGCAGTTGTTGGCCGTCCCCTGCAACCTGTCCCTGTCACCCGCAGTTCCTGCCTCGAGGCTATCGCTCCAGCGCCTCAACAATGCGGCGCTCCAGCTCGGCCTGGGTGACCACGCCGGGAACGAGCGTGCCGTCGATCACCAGGGATGGCGTCACGCTGATCCCCGTCCGCTCCGCCACCTCCGCGTCCCGGTCCACGCGGGCCATCAGGCGCCCGTCCGCCACGCAGCGCCGGAAGGCGTCCGCGTCCGGGACGGCGGCGTCCGCGGCGAACTGCTCCCACGCGCGGGTGCCGATGGAATCCTGCCGCGCGAACAGGGCATCGTGGTACGCCTCGAACCGCCCCTGCTCGCCGGCGCACTCCGTGGCCAGCGCGGCCGCCCGCGCGTGCGGGTGGATCTGTTCCAGGGGAAAGTGCCGGTAGACAACGGCCACCTGGTCCGGGTACTTCGCCCGGACGGCCCGCAGCGTTTCCTGGTACCGCGCGCAGAACGGGCACTGGAAGTCGGAGAACTCGATGATGCGCACGGGCGCGTCCGCACGGCCCAGCACCTGGCCGGCCGCGTTGATCTCCGCCCAGTTCTCCACCGGGCGCGGCTCCGTGGACGCGGACTGCGCGGCGGCCGCCGGCGCGGCGAAGAACTCGCGCTTCACCACCGCCGCCGTCACCAGGACTGCGCAGGCGACGAGCAGGCCCGTCGTCAGGTGCGAGACCAATTTGCTCCCGCTCACGACGCGCCTCCCGCGGCGGGGGCGGACGGCACGAGCTGATAGACGACGAGCGTCGGGACGTCTACCTCGTCCAGCACGGCGGCGTACACGCGGTCGCCTCGGATCAGCCGCGGATGCGCGTTGGGGGGCAGCGTCACGGATGCCACGCGCGTGCCCGTCTCGCGAAAGGCCGTCCACGTGCCGGGCGCGGCGCCCTCGGTCCGCAGCTTGAGCCACACGCGGGACGCATCGTCCACCAGCATCTCCTCCACCACGGGCCACGTGCTCCACCGGCTGAGCACCTCAAGGGCGGGGCCCTTGGGCCGCGACTGCATGAGGGCGTTCGCAAAGCTGTCGACGACCGTCCTGGAAAGCGGAAGCGGCCGCGCGTCCACCTGCGCCCGGAAGCTTCCCTGTGCCCGCCCATTCACGTCGTGGATGGCCACCTGGGCCGTGTCCGACCATGCGCTGTAGATGCGTCCGTCCGGCCCGAACGCCACCAGGCCCCGCCGCGCGAACGGCGGCCAGAAGTAGGAGTGCCCGTCGGACATGTCCAGCTCGCCGTACTCCGGCTCGGGAAGTGTGAGCACCGAGTCCTTCCGCACCGAACCGTCCGGATTCAGGACGCGGATCACGTCGCGCCGAACCAGCTCCGTGCCCCGGACGTCGCCCACGGCGGTGCGGTACAGGCCGATGAACCCCTGCGTGCCCCGGATGGGTCGGACGCCGGACGCGAACACGAATCCGGTTTGGTTGAGCCGCACCGTGTAGGCGACATCGTCGGAGTACGGACGAAAGACGGTGACGCGCTGCTGCTGCTGATCAAAGACGAAGAGGCTGTCGCCCGGGAGGAGGTCGATCGTTCCGAATGAGCGGAATTCGCCTGGCCCTTCGCCATCACGACCAATTCGGCGCTGCACCTGGCCGTTTGGCCCGAAGACGAGGATCACACCTTCGTCCGCTACATAGGTGGACCCGCGAGAATCCGCCGCGATCAATCCGACGTAGCTGAGTTCGGCTGTGGAGTCGCTCGCCATCACCGGACGAGCCGCGTATTCCACCGCGCCTTTGCCCGTGCGGGCGTCGGCATCAGGGGTGCTGCACGCGCCCGTAAGCAAGGCGCTCACGACCAGCGCGGACCGGCCGATGATCCGCAATTGTATGAGGGGAAGGCGTTTCATTTCTGCTCTCTCTGTGGTCAAGTCACCGGAAGCGTGCCCGGGTGCGCACGGATCAGGTCTGGTGGATCACGCAGCCACTGGCGCCCGCGCTGCAGCCGGCGGGGCTGCTCGTGCAGCACTGGAAGTCTGGTTGCCCGTCCCCGTTGATGTCGCCCGTGCAACAGTGCTTGGGAATGAGCTCGGGCGGCTGCTGATACGTGGAATGCGCCGGTGACGGGTCAAGGAGCAGCGCGCCGCCGCCGAACACTACGACCACGGCAAGGGTGCGAATCCGGTTCATGATTGCCTCGATATGATCATGGAAAGAGCAGCTCTCAGGTCTGGGTTACCGTGCACCCGGACGCGGACGAGGTGCATCCCGTGCGGCTGCAGCAAAACTGGTCCGTACAGCCGTACCATGCCTTCACGCAGCAGCAGTACATGGCGGGCGGGGGATCTGTCGACGGTGGGATGTAGGTACCCTCGGCGGGGCGTGCCAGGAGGGCACCCCCGGCCACGATGATAGCCAGCGCGGCGAGTCTCACTCTCAGCATCGAAGCCCTCCCGGATTGAGTGGATAGATACAAACGGGCCGGTCCAACACACGCCTCACATTCTGAATCAGACGCTAAATCCGCTGGGGGTGCGCGTCAAGAAAACATGTGGCGGCGCGTACGATCCGTAAGACGATGATTCCGCAGGCGTCCGCCCGCCTCGCAACCGGGCCGCCACCGTGGGCAACGTCGACGCAGGGAGGGAATCGGGGCGGGCCTCTTTCCCGCTCCTTTGTGCCCCACGGTAAGCGCCGAAATCTTGAAACGGAGGCTCGTCCGCGCCGCGTGGAGGGAAGGGAACGGGGCGGAGGGGGACGACGCGCGGCCCGCGGTGTGCTGAAGGGCGCGCGGCGCGGAAAACCAGTCCCGCGATTTACTTGCGCCGCCGCGTTTTGCGGGGGTAGATTCGCACGTATGGCCCAGACGGACGAACACGACGACATCGAAGGGGAAACCACGCGGGCGGGGTACGTGGCGCTGGTCGGCTATCCCAACGCCGGCAAGTCGTCGCTCATGAACCGCCTGGTGGACCAGAAGCTCAGCATCGTCACGCCCCTGGCGCAGACGACGCGCGAGCGGGTGCTGGGCATCGACACGCGCGACGGCGTGCAGATGGTGTTCGTGGACACGCCGGGGCTCGTGGAGCCGCGGTACCTGCTCCACAAAGCCATGCTGCACGCCGCCACGGAGGTCATCGCCGACGCGGACGTGGTGCTGCTGCTGATCGACGCGGCCGCGCAGCACGGGGTGCCCGAGTTCTCGCCCGATGTGCTGGAGCTGCTGGAGCGCGCGCGGCAGCTCATCGTCGTCAGCAACAAGACGGACCAGGCCCGGCCCGCGCAGCTGGCGCGGGTGCGCGAGTGGGCGGGGGAGCGCTTTCCCCGGGCGCGGGTCTTCGAGCTGTCCGCGCTGACGGGGGAGGGGACGGAGGCGCTGCGGGCGGAGATCGCCGGACGGCTGCCGGAGTCGCCGTACCTGTTCCCCGAGGACGAGGTCTCGTCGCAGCCCGTGCGCTTCTTCGTGGCGGAGCTCATCCGCGAGTCGGCGTTCGAGCTGTTCGAGAAGGAAGTGCCGTACAGCGTGGCCGTGAAGGTGGACGAGTTCCGCGAGCAGGCCACGCCGCTGTACATCCGCGCCACCATCTACGTGGAGCGGCCCACGCAGAAGGCCATTTTGATCGGCAGCGGGGGCGCGGCCATCCGCCAGCTGGGGCGCAGCGCCCGCGAAAAGATCGAGGACTTCGTGGGCGCGCCCGTGTACCTGGACCTGTGGGTGAAGGTGCTGCCGCGCTGGCGCAAGGACGCGCTGTCGCTGCAGCGGTTCGGGTTCTCCATTCCCAATCCGGAGCAACGCAAGTGATCGAGCCCTGGCTCCTCGAGCTGCTGGTATGCCCCAAGTGCAAGGGGGAGCTGCGCCACGAGCAGAACCCCGAGTCCCTGGTATGCGAGGCGGACCGCCTGCGCTACGAGGTGCGCGACGGCATTCCCATTCTGCTCATCGACGAGGCCGTGCCGCTGGACGCGGCGGGCGCCGGCGCGGCGCGCTGAGGTCCGCGCGCGCGTTGACAGCCTTGCGCCCGTTCCGATAGAATCTTCCGCCCTTTTCGCCCAGCGAACCCCGGCCCCGGTTCAATGCCCCAGCGCGTTCTCCTGCACTTCTCTCCGCACGGCCGCGCCGTCCCGGCGGTGGTCCGCGCGTTCGCGGAAGAGCGGGAACTTCCCGTCGTGGAGGCGTCGGACGAGGCGGACGTGCAGGCGCGCGTGAGCCGCGCCTACCCGGCCGCCCTGGTGCTGGACGCCTCGCCGGACCAGGGGGTGGCCCTGCGCCTGTGCGCGGCCATCAAGGGCGAGGCGTTCACCTCCGTCGTCCCTGTCATCATGTACGTGGACGGCGCCGGGGCGGGGGACGACGCGTCGGCGCGGGCGCTGGAGGCGGGGGCCGACGAGGTGCTGGGGCACGGGCTGAGCGACCGCGAGTGCACGCTGCGGCTGCGGATGGCCCTGCGCCGGGCGGAGCGCGACGTGAGCGTGCACCCCACCACGCTCCTTCCGGGCACGGTGCAGATCGAGCGCGACATCGGCGAGCGGCTGCGCTCGGGTGAGAAGTTCGCCGTGTGCTACTGCGACCTGGACCACTTCAAGGAGTTCAACGACCGCTACGGCTACAACAACGGCGACCGGGTGATCCTCATCCTCTCGCGCATTTTGCGCGACGTGGTGCGGGCGTACTCCCCGACGGCGTTCGTGGGCCACATCGGCGGCGACGACTTCATCTTCAACGCCCCGCTCACCGACTTTCGCGTGTGCTGCGAGGAGGTGATCGCCGTGTTCACGGAGCTCATCGGCCTGCACTACTCGGAGCCGGACCGCGAGCGGGGCTTCTTCATCGGCAAGGACCGGCGGGGCGAGGAGTACGAGGTGCCGCTCATGACGCTGTCCATCGGCGTGGTGACCAACGAGCACCGCAACTTCGTGCACACGGCGCAGATCAGCGAGCTGGCCACGGAGATGAAGGCGTACGCAAAGACGTTCTCGGGAAGCATCTACGTGGTGGACCGGCGGCACGGCGGGCCGCTGCAGGCATGAGCCGCACAGTGTAACGCGTTACCGGGTGACCGATCGCAACATGAACGTCCAGTGCACGCACTGCAGCACCGTGTTCCGGGTGGATCCCCGGAAGGTCCCCGCCGGCGGGGTGCGCGTTCGCTGCTCCATCTGCCGCGGCGCCTTCGAGGTCGCCGCCGAGGGCGCGCAGCCCGCATCGGCCCCGGCCGCGGCGTCCGCGCCCACGTCCGTTCCGCAGCCGACGCCCCAGCCCGTGGCGGCGCCCGATCCCGCGCCGGCACCCACGCCGGCCGTGGCGCCCGCGCCGTCCGGCCCCGCGTTCCAGCCGTCCGCGCCCGCCGCCGCGCCGACTCCGACGCCCGCTCCGGCCCCGGTGGCGGCGCCGGCCCCCGCGCCCCGTCCCGCGCCGACGCCGAGCCCGGCTCCGGCCGCCGCGTCGGGCGCGCCGCGGTCGCCGTTCGGCGTGTCGGACCCCAACGCCAAGGCGCGGCGCCTGGCCCGGGCGCTGGTGTCGGACATCGTGACGTACCATCCCGAGCGGCGCGACAAGTCGCTGGCGGACGGCACGATCAAGCGCGAGTTCATGGACGAGATCAAGAAGAGCTGGGAGGAGTACGTGGGCCAGGTGGGGGCCGAGACGGCCCGCGGCACCACGCACTTTCGCGACGCGCTGAACGACATCCTGGCCAAGGGGCAGCAGATTTTTTGAACTGAAGTGCCAAGTGACAAGTGCCAAGGAACGGCGCTTGTCACTTGGCACTTGGTACTTGGCACTTCTCCCCGGGAACGCATAGATTCCCCGGGTTTACCAAGCTCATGGGGCCGTCCTCCCGGGCGGCCCTTCTCTTTGCGGTAAAAACCACGACGCGCGGCAGATGAGCAACGACCTCCGATCCGACCTGGACACGTACCGCAACCGGCTCGACGAGCTGGGGAGGTTTCTTTGACCTCGAAGCACGCACGGAGAAGCTGAAGGCGCTGGAGTCGCGCATGGAAAATCCGTCGTTCTGGAACGACGGAGAAAAGGCGCGCGAGGTCATCGCCGAATCCAACCAGCTCAAGGGATGGATCGAGCCGTTTCAGCGCATGTCGGCCAAGGTGGGCGACCTGGGCGAGATGCTGGACCTGCTGGAGATGGAGCCCGACGCCGCGCTGGCCGAAGAGGTGGAGCGCGAGGTGGAGGCCATTGGCCCCGCGCTGGAGGAGCTGGAGCTCAAGAACATGCTCCAGGGCCCCGACGACCACCGCGACGCGCTGGTGACCATCCACCCCGGCGCCGGTGGCACGGAAAGCCAGGACTGGGCGCAGATGCTGCTGCGCATGTTCACCCGCTGGGGCGAGCGCAAGGGCTTTGACGTGGAGCTGCTCGACCTGCAGGAAGGCGAAGAGGCGGGGATCAAGGACGCCACGCTGGAGATCCGGGGGCAGTACGCGTACGGCTTTCTCAAGGCCGAGCGCGGCGTGCACCGGCTCGTCCGTATCTCGCCGTTCGACAGCGCCGCGCGGCGCCACACGTCGTTCGTCTCCGTGTTCGTCTACCCGTCGGTGGACGATACCATCGAGATCGACGTGCGGGAGGAAGACATCGAGATGGACGTGTACCGCGCGTCCGGCGCCGGCGGCCAGCACGTCAACAAGACGTCGTCCGCCGTCCGCCTTCGGCACATCCCGTCCGGCATCGTCGTGGCGTGCCAGCAGGAGCGGTCGCAGCACAAGAACCGCGCGACGGCCATGAAGATGCTCAAGGCCGCGCTGTACCAGCGCGCGCTGGAGGAGCAGGAGAAGGAAAAGGCCAAGCTGGAGAACACCAAGACGGACATCGCCTTTGGCAGCCAGATCCGCTCCTACGTTTTTCAGCCGTACACGATGGTGAACGACCATCGCACGGAGCTCAAGGTGCCGGACGTGCAAAAGGTGATGGACGGCGACCTGGACCCCTTCATCCACGCGTACCTGCGGCAGTACGGGGCGGTGCACAGCGATGAGTGACGAGACGACGGCGCTGACCCCGGCCGAGCAGGCCCTGGCCGACGAGCGCGTGGTGGCGGACCGCGTGGCCAAGCTGGCCCGCCTGCGCGACCGCGGCGTGGAGCCGTACGCCTATTCCTTCGCCCCCACGCACTCGGCCGCCGAGGCGCTGGACGCGTTCGCCGCGCACGAGGAGCGCGCCGGGGCCGAGGAGATGGCGGAGAGGGTCCGCATCGCGGGCCGCGTGGTGAGCAAGCGGGTGATGGGCAAGAGCACCTTTGCCCACGTGGCCGACCGCACGGGGCGCATCCAGCTGTACTTCCGCGTCAACGACCTCGGCGAGCGCTACGAGGTCCTGGATCTCGTGGAGCACAGCGACTGGATCGGCGCGGAGGGCACGCTGTTCCGCACCCGGACGGGCGAAGTGTCGCTGCGCGTCAGTTCCTTCGAGCTGCTGTCCAAGGCCCTGCGCCCCCTCCCGCTGGGCAAGGAAGAGGTGGATGCAGAGACGGGCGAGCGGCGCGTGTACAGCGGGTTCACGGACGTGGAGGCGCGCTACCGCCAGCGCTACGCCGACCTGGCCGTGAACCCCGAGGTTCGCGACACCTTCGTCCTGCGGGCGAAGGTTGTCAGCACGCTGCGCCGGTTCCTGGACGACCACGGGTTCGTGGAGGTGGAGACGCCCGTGCTGCAGCCGCTGTACGGCGGCGCGCTGGCCCGGCCGTTCACCACGCACCACAACGCGCTGGACATGCAGCTGTACCTGCGCATTGCCGTGGAGCTGTACCTCAAGCGGCTGATCGTGGGCGGCATGGAGCGGGTGTACGAGATCGGCAGGAACTTCCGCAACGAGGGGCTCTCGCGGTTTCACAACCCCGAGTTCACCATGCTGGAGTTCTACGCCGCGTACTGGGACTACGAGGACGTGATGCGCTTTACCGAGGAGCTGCTGGTCCACGTGGTGGACGCGGTCCTCGGCGGCGGCCCCGCGCACTTTGGCGGGCACGAGATCCGGTTCCAGGCGCCGTTCGCCCGGTTCAGCATGTACGACGCCATCCAGCAGATCGGCGGCGTGGACGTCCCCGCGCTGGACGACGACGGCCTGCGCGCGGAGGTGCGCAAGCTGGGCCTGTCCGCGGACGAGGTGAAGGGGATGGGGCGCGGCAAGCTCATCGACGAGCTGTTCGGCGCGCTCGTCGAACCGAAGCTCATCCAGCCCACGTTCATCACCGACTATCCGCGGGAGATGTCGCCGCTGGCCAAGCCCAAGCGCGGCAACCCGGAGCTCACGGAGCGGTTCGAGCTGATGGTGGCCGGCAAAGAGCTGCTGAACGCCTACAGCGAGCTCAACGATCCCATCGACCAGCGCGAGCGGTTCGAGTCGCAGAAGCGGCTGGCGCTGGCGGGCGACGAGGAGACGCAGCCCCTGGACGAGGATTTTCTGCGGGCGCTGGAGTACGGCATGCCCCCCACGGGCGGGTTCGGGATGGGCATCGACCGGCTGCTGATGATCCTCTCGGGCCAGCCGTCCATCCGGGACGTGATCCTCTTTCCCGCCATGAGGCCGGAATGAGGGACCGCGGGTTACGGGTGACAGGGTACCGGGGACAGGGAACGGCGATCCGCGGAAGATCGGTCCGCTATTCCCTGTTCCCTGTTCCCTATTCCCTCGCCGGAGGCGCGCGATGAAGCTCGAATGGCGCGTTGCCCGGCGCTACCTGGCCAGCCGGCGGGGCACGCGGTTCCTGTCGCTCATCACCCTCATCGCCATCGGCGGCGTGTCGGTGGGCGTGACCGCGCTCATCGTCGTCACCTCGGTGATGAACGGGCTGCAGTCGGAGCTGCGCAAGGGCATCCTGGGCGTCAATCCGCACATCTTCGTCCTCACGTACGGCGAGGGGATGCGGATGGACCGCTGGGAGGAGCCCCTGGAGCGCACGCGCACGGTGCCCGGCGTTGTCGCCGTGGCGCCGTTCGTCCACACGGAGGTGGGGCTGCGCAACCGCGGCGGCTACCCCGAGGCGGCCGTGCTGCGGGGCATCGACGTGGGCCAGCGGGGCGACGGGGTGACGGAGATCCCCCGGCTGCTGCGCGAAAGCCGCATCGACCTCACCCGCAGCCGCAGCGGCCTGCCGGCCATCGCGCTGGGGCAGGCGCTGGGCGCGCGGATGGGGCTCATCCCCGGCGACACCATCACCGTCATCTCGCTGAGCAACGCGCGGATGACGGCCACGGGGCTCATCCCCAAGATGGCCATGTACGAGTACGCGGGCGGCGTGCGCACGGGGATGTGGGAGTACGACAACAAGTTCGCCTACACGTCGCTGTCCACGGCGCAGGACCTGGCGGGGCTGGGGCAGGGGGTGAGCGGGCTGGAGGCGCGGACGACGGACCCGTACGAGGCGCAGACGGTCAGCCGGGCCATCGACCAGAAGCTGGGCATCCCGTTCCGCACGGACAACTGGATGAACATGAACCGCTCGCTCTTCAGCGCCCTCAAGCTGGAGAAGCTGGCCCTCACGCTCATCCTGCTGCTGATCGTGATCGTGGCCGCGTTCAACATCGTCAGCACGCTGGTGATGGTGGTGACGGACAAGACGCGGGAGATCGGCGTGCTCAAGTCCATGGGGATGACGTCGCGCCGCATCCTGCGGCTGTTCATGCTGCAGGGGCTGGTGATCGGCATCGTGGGCGCGGCCATCGGCGGCTCGCTGGGGGCCCTGGTGACGTTCGTCGTGGACCGCTTCAAGCTCATCAGCATCCCGGGCGAGATCTACTTCATCAGCCACCTGCCCGTGAAGATCGACCCGTGGGACCTGCTGACGATCCTGGTTTCGACCGTGGTGATCTCCTTTCTCGCGACGGTGTATCCAGCGTGGCAGGCGGCGCGCATGGACCCGGTGGAGGCCATCCGCCATGAGTAGCCCGTCGCCGTTCACCCCCGCGGACGAGCCGGCGGCGCCGCGCTTCGACGCGTCCGCCGCGCCGTCCATCGTGGCGCGGGGGGTGAGCAAGAGCTACGTGGGCGGCGACGGCAGCCGCATCCAGGTGCTGGGCAGCGTGGACCTGGAGGTGCGCCCGGGGGAGCTGGTGTCCGTCATCGGCCAGTCGGGGTCGGGCAAGAGCACGCTGCTGCACGTGCTGGGCGCGCTGGACCACCCCGACACGGGCGAGGTGAGCATCGGCGGGCAGCGGGTGTCGAGCCTGAAGGAGGAGCCCCTGGCCCTGCTGCGCAGCCGCAGCATCGGCTTTGTCTTCCAGTTTCACCACCTGCTGCGCGAGTTCTCCGCCCTGGAGAACGTGATGATGCCCCAGCTCATCGCGGGCACGCCGACGGGCAGGGCGCGGGACCGCGCGCGGGAGCTGCTGGAGCTGATGGGGCTGGGCGCGCGGGCGGAGCACAAGCCGGCGCAGCTCAGCGGCGGCGAGCAGCAGCGGGTGGCCGTGGCGCGGGCGCTGGCCAACCGGCCCCTGGCCCTGCTGGCCGACGAGCCGTCGGGCAACCTGGACCCCGACACGAGCGAGCGGCTGCACGACGCGCTCTTTCGCGTGTGCCAGGAGGAACGGGCGGCGATGGTGCTGGTGACGCACGACCTGGGGCTTGCCGCGCGGGCGGACCGCGTCCTGCGGCTGCACGGAGGACAGCTGGTGAACGTGGGCCCGGAACCGTCCGGGCCCGCAGCGGGGGAGTGATTTGGAGGCCCAGGATCCAATGCTGTGTGAGAACTGCGGGAAGAACGAGGCGGCCATCCACCTCACCCAGATCCAGAACAACGAGACGAGCAGCCGCCACCTGTGCGAGCCCTGCGCCGAGGCCATGGGGCTGAGCACGGGCGGGCAGCCGGCGACGGCGCCCCTGGCGGACTTCATCGCGCAGATGGGCAAGTCCATGGCGGCCGAGACGGTGGCGGCCGCGGGCACCTGCCCCAGCTGCGGGCTCACGCTCACGGACTTCAAGAAGACGGGCCGGCTGGGCTGCGCCCGGTGCTATTCCACGTTCGACACCAGCCTGCGCGGCCTGCTGCGCAAGCTGCACGGCGGCACGCAGCACAGCGGCAAGGTGTACCTGCCGCCCGACCCCACGGAGACGGACCGCACGGCGCGGGTGGTGAGCCTGCGCCGCAGCCTGGCCCGGGCCGTGGAGGCCGAGGACTTCGAGCGCGCGGCCGCCCTGCGCGACCAGATCCGCCGGCTCGAGGCCGGCCAGGAGGCGTGAGCATGACCGACGGATTCCTGGGCGCCGTTCCCGACGCGGGGCTGGCCTGGCTCAAGGCCGATGGCCCCCACGCCGACATCGTGCTGTCCACGCGCATTCGCCTGGCGCGCAACCTCCACAACTTCCGCTTTGGCACGCGCGCCGAGGCCGAGGACCGGCGCGAGGTGCTGCGCCGCACGCTGGAGGCCGCGGGCGCCGCGCCGGCCCTTTCCAACGGCCGGCAGATCGTCGTGGGGCAGCTGGCCTACTCGGAACGGCAGCTGCTGCTGGAGCGGCACCTGGTGAGCCGCGAGCTCATCGGGGGCAACGGGCACCTGGCGCCCACGCACACGGCCCTGCTCATGGCGCCCGGCGAGGCCCTGAGCGTGATGGTGAACGAGGAAGACCACCTGCGCCTGCAGAACATCGTGGGCGGCTTTCGCCTGCGCGACGCGTGGCGCGACGTGGAGCGGCTGGACGACGAGCTGGGCCAGCGCCTGCCGTACGCCTTTCACACGGAGTTCGGCTACCTCACGTCGTGCCCCACCAACGTGGGGACGGGGCTGCGCGCCTCCGTGCTCATGCACCTGCCCGGCCTGGTGCTCACGCAGGAGATCGGCAAGGTGCTGCAGGGCATCAGCCAGGTGGGGCTCACCTTTCGCGGGCTGTACGGCGAGGGGTCGGAGGTGGTGGGCAACTTCTTCCAGATCAGCAACCAGACCACGCTGGGCAAGACGGAAGAGGACCTGATCGACCACCTGCAGCGCATCGTGCAGCAGGTGGTGCAGTACGAGACGCAGGCCCGCCAGGTGCTGCTGCGCGACGCGCCCGTGGTGATCGAGGACAAGGTGTGGCGGGCGTACGGGCTGCTGCGCCATGCCCGGTCCACGAGCTTCGAGGAGGTGATGAACCTGCTGAGCGGCGTGCGGCTGGGCGTGGGGCTGAAACTCATCCCCCACCTCAGTGTATACACACTCAACCGGATCATGATCTTCACGCAGTCGGCGCACCTGGAGCAGGTGGCCGGCGCCCCGCTGGCCGAGGGGGACGCGGACGTGCATCGCGCCGCCTACGTGCGGCGGGTGCTGCAGGCCGAGGACGCCCCGCGCGAAGGCTGATCGCCGCCAGAATGGCGGCGTATTAATCTTTTTGGAAAACCCGAACCGCCGGCGCTCCACACAAGGCGTTACGGCGCACATAGTTGCCCGCGAAAAGGGGCTGGCAGTCCAGCTGATGGCCCCTGCTGTGCAGATGTCGCGCGCGGGAACTCGACCACGGGAAGTTCTATCGAATCACTCCGCCCGTCCGGAGGCCAGGGTACACATGAACTACAATTTCACCGACCGCGTGCGTAAGGTGCTGGCGATGGCCCGCGAAGAGGCCATCCGGCTCCAGCACGACTACGTCGGCACCGAGCACATCCTCCTGGGCCTCATCCGTGAGGGCGAGGGGGTGGCCGCCGCCGTCCTCAACAACCTCAACGTGGACCTCGACCAGGTGCAGGAAAAGGTCGAGGAGTCCGTGCGCCGCGGCAAGGCGACCATCGCCCTGGGCGAGCTGCCCTACACGTCGCGCGCCAAGAAGGTGCTGGAGTTCGCCATGGCCGAGGCCCGCGAGCTCAACCACTCGTACGTCGGCACGGAACACCTGCTGCTGGGCCTGCTGCGCGAGGAGAAGGGCATCGCGGCCGAGGTGCTGGGCCAGCTGGGCGTGACGCTGGAGGACGCCCGCCGCGAGACGCTCAAGCTGCTGGGCAGCGAGCCCAGCGCCGCGCCGTCGGCCAGCGCGCCCACGGCCAGCGCCGGCGGCGCCACGGGTGCCAAGGGCGAAAAGAAGAGCAAGACGCCCGCGCTGGACCACTTCTGCCGCGACCTCACGGAGCTGGCCCGCCAGAGCGAGCTGGACCCCACCATCGGCCGCGAGGAAGAGATCGAGCGGGTGATGGAGATCCTGTCGCGCCGCAAGAAGAACAACCCCGTGCTCATCGGCGAGCCGGGCGTGGGCAAGACGGCCATCGTCGAGGGGCTGGCGCAGCTCATCGCCGAGGGCAAGTGCCCCGACAGCCTGCGCGACTACCGGGTGCTGTCGCTGGACATGGCGGCCGTCATCGCCGGGACCAAGTACCGCGGCCAGTTCGAGGAGCGGCTCAAGGCGGTGATGAACGAGATCAGCCAGAACAAGAACATCATCCTGTTCATCGACGAGCTGCACACGCTGGTGGGCGCGGGCGCGGCCGAAGGCGCCATCGACGCGTCCAACATGCTCAAGCCGGCGCTGGCGCGCGGCGAGCTGCAGTGCGTGGGCGCGTCGACGCTGAACGAGTACCGCAAGTACATCGAGAAGGACGGGGCCCTGGAGCGCCGCTTCCAGACGGTGAACGTGGATCCGCCGTCGATCGACGAGGCCATCCAGATCGTACAGGGGCTGCGGGGGCACTACGAGGACCACCACCGCATCCGCATCACCGACGAGGTGATCGAGGCGGCCGTGAAGCTCTCGGAGCGCTACATCACCGACCGGTTCCTGCCGGACAAGGCCATCGACGTGATCGACGAGGCCGGCGCCCGCGCCCGCCTGCAGACCCAGGTGCCGCCGCCGGAGGTGGAGGACCTGAAGAAGCAGCTGGAGGCCATCGCCGGCAAGAAGGACGAGGCCATCCGCGACCAGGACTTCGAGCGCGCGGCCGAGCTGCGCGACCACGAGCGCGAGCTGCAGCGCAAGATCCAGGAGCGCGAGAAGAGCTGGGAGGAGGAGCGCAAGACCAACCGCCCCGCCCTCAACGAGGAGGACGTGGCCTTCATCGTCAGCCGGTGGACGGGCATTCCCGTCACGCGCCTCAAGCAGGCCGAGACGGCGCGCCTGGTGAACATGGAGGAGGAGCTGCACAAGCGGGTGGTGGGGCAGGAGCGTGCCCTGCAGGCCATCAGCCGGGCCATCCGCCGCAGCCGCGCGGGTCTCAAGGACCCCAAGCGCCCCATCGGCTCGTTCGTCTTTGCCGGGCCCACGGGCGTGGGCAAGACGGAGCTGGCGCGCGCCCTGGCCGAGTTCCTGTTCGCCGACCGCAACGCGCTCATCCGCGTGGACATGTCGGAGTACATGGAGAAGTTCAGCGTCTCACGGCTCATTGGCGCCCCTCCGGGGTACGTGGGCTACGAGGACAGCGGAACGCTCACCAAGGCGGTGCGGCGCAAGCCCTACTCGGTGGTGCTGCTCGACGAGATCGAGAAGGCCCACCCCGACGTGTTCAACACGCTGCTCCAGGTGCTCGACGACGGCAGGCTCACCGACGCGAAGGGTCGCACCGTCGACTTCCGCAACACCGTGGTCATCATGACCTCGAACATCGCGTCGGACCACCTGCTCGACGGCGTGACCCCCGACGGCGAGATCAAGCCCGACGTCCGCGAGCGCGTGTTCTCGGAGCTCCGCCGGCACTTCCGGCCCGAGTTCCTCAACCGCATCGACGAGACCATCGTCTTCCACGAGCTGTCGAAGGCCGAGGTCACCGCGATCGTCGACCTGATGATCAAGCGCACCTCCACGCAGCTGGCGGGTCAGGGCCTCGGGCTCGAGCTCACCGACGCGGCGAAGGTGTTCCTGGCCGACCGGGGCTACGACCCGACGCTCGGCGCTCGTCCGCTGCGGCGGGCGATCCAGCGCCTGGTGGAGGACCCGCTGTCCGAGCGGCTGCTCTACAAGGAGTTCCGCGCCGGCGAGATCATCAT
>NZ_DASURI010000372.1:0-3054 GCF_036280135.1 Longimicrobium sp. | reverse complement strand
GGAACGGGCGGAGGACGAGACGATGGAGCCCCAAACGGCGAACCCCCGGCGGGCCGGGGGCTCGCATGCACGGCGGAGAGGGCGGCTAGCTCACCAGGGCCGCGCGCTCGCGGCCGCCGTCGCGCTCGGCCTGCAGCACGTCGCGAAAGCCCTGCAGGTCCAGCGGCTTCTTGAAGAAGAAGTCCGCCTCGCGGCGCAGCGTGTTCTCCGCGTCCTCGCCCCCGCAGCCGGCCGTGATCACGATGACCGTGATGCCGTCCTCGCTGAGCGCCCGCACGGCCCGCACCACCTGCAGCCCGTCGATGTCGGGGAGGTAGAAGTCGCAGACCACCGTGTCCGGCTTGAACTCGCCGAGCCGCTCCAGCCCGCGGGTGCCCGTCTCGGCCGTGCAGACGGTGTAGCCCTCCTCGTCCAGGAGGCTCTTGAGCGCCTCGCGCGCACTGGTCTCGTCCTCGATGACGAGTATGCGTTGTGCCGCCATCCTGTGCAACCTCCCCGGTGGCGTCCCCCTCGCGAGACGCGATTCCCTGCCTGGTCCGTCTCCGTACAGGGGCAAGCGGCATGCCACCGAACACCCCCCGAACAGCCCGTCACGGGCCCCGGGGCCACATCCACCTATGTTCAATCTTTGTGAGGAGTTCCACCTCGGCGTGCAGAAATTGTCGAAACCGATGTTTACGGCTCCCGCGCCGCGCTGGCCACCGTTTGGAGGACGGTCCCCGGGGATCAGGAGGACGGCGGATTCGCGGCGCGGGCAGCGGTTTCCTCGTCCAGCAGGGCGCGCAGGGTCTCGATCAGGGGCTCGCCGCGCGTGTAGCGTTTGCCGTAGTCCAGGTTGAACGTGTAGTCAAAGTCCGGCGGGTTGCGCCCCTGATTGTGCTGCATGATGGTTTCCAGCTTGTCCAGCGCCTTGGCCAGCCTGGCTTCGGGCGTCTCGGCGGCCTCGTACTCGTCCCACAGGGCCGTGATGCGGTCGCGGATGGGCGCGGGCAAGGGCTCCAGCAGCTGCAGCAGGTCCGCCCGCTCCTGCGCGGCCTTGCTTTCGCCCGGCACCTGGTGGATGGCGGGGATGTCGCCGCCGATGGCCTCGCCCAGGTCGTGGATGATGCAGATCTGCACCAGCCGGGCAAAGTCCACGTCCGGAAAGGCGTCCCGCAGGACGAGGGCCATCAGGCACAGGCGCCAGGTGTGCTCGGCCACGCTCTCCGGCTGCCCGCCCGACGTCCACGCGCTGCGGTGGGTGTTCTTGAGCTGCTCCGCCGCGCGCAGGAACCGCAGCACGCCGTCGATCTCCGTCGCGTTCATCACGAATCCGTCCCTGGGTTCAGTCCGGCCGCCCCGGCCGGAGCCGGGAAGGATGGCGCCCCGCCGCCCGAAGCTCAACCCCATACGCACGAAGGGCCGGTCCAGTCGACCGGCCCTTCGCCCGCGAATCCGCCGTCACGCGGCGCCGGCTGTGATCCGTTCCGCCTGCACGGAGGTGATGGGAACGGCATCCGCCAGGTTCGCATCGGGAGAGTACGCGGAGATCGTCAGGAACGCCGAGACCGGCTCGCGGAGGAGCAGCGAGAGGGCCAGGTCGCGCATCTCGTCCGACAAATCGGCCATCCCGGTCAACGCGAAGCTCCGCGGTCCCATCGGCGTCCGCTGCGCCAGGAGCGAGTAGTTGAACACGGTCAGCCCCACGGCCGTGCGCTCCGCCGGGTCAACGCGCAGCAGGATGTTCTCGTTCAGCTCGAGCCCCGTCGCGCCGCGGCCCGGAGCGAACGCTACATGGAGCGTGTCGCTCGGCTCATCGTACCGGATGGTCAAATGCGACATGGCTGAGGCTCGCTCGAAGAGGAACGGTCGATCGACTTGATCAATGTACCGCGCGCAGAGCCCGAGCGTGAAGACTGACTCCGTGGACGGGAGAGAAGATCCTTCGGTCGGCGCCAGGGTCAGGCGCACAGGACGGATCCGGCGGCGCCTCCCTCAGGATGACAGGTTGTTGTCAGAATAGAGAATAGCCGCGCATCGGATGGCCCGATACGCGGCTGGGACTATCGAGCGCTGGCCGCTATCGCTTCTTGCCGCCGAGGAGGGCGCCGATCAGGCCGCGGGCCAGGGTGCGGGCGAACGACTTCGTGGCGGGGGCGCCCAGCACCTTCTCCAGCGTGCTCTTCTGCTGCCGGCCCCGGCCGCCGCCGCTGCTGGAGCGGCTGCGCGGGGCGTCGTCCGCGGAGGGACGGCGGGGCGTGCGGCCGCCGCGGGGAACGTCCGGAAAGTCGTCCTTTGCCTCCTCCGCTTCCGCCTCTTGGGCCCGGGCGGCGCGCGCCTCCAGCATCTCCCGGGCGCTCTCGCGGTCGATCTCCGCGGCGTACTTGCGCACCTGCTCCGACGCGGCCAGGCGCTGCCCCAGCTCCTCCGGCGTGAGCGGGCCCATGCGCGACGCCGGCGGCACCATGCGCGTGGCGAACGGCTGCGTGGGCACGCCCGCCGCCGACAGCGTGGTCACCAGCGCCTCGCCGGTGCCCAGCGTCGTCAGCGTCTCCTCCACGTCGTAGAAGCTCGTCCTGGGAAACGTCCGCGCGGCGGAGCGCAGGGCCTTTTCGTCGTCGGGGGTAAACGCGCGCAGGGCGTGCTGCACGCGGTGGCCCAGCTGCCCCAGGATCTCGGCGGGGACGTCGCGGGGGTTCTGCGTGACGAGAAAGACGCCCACGCCCTTGGAGCGGATGAGGCGGACCACCTGCTCCACCTGGTCCTTGAGCGCCTTGGACGCCTCGTCGAACAGCAGGTGCGCCTCGTCCAGGAAAAAGACGAGCCTGGGCTTGTCGACGTCCCCCACCTCGGGGAGCGAGTGGTACAGGGTGGCCAGCATCCACAGCATGAAGGTGCTGAACAGGGCCGGCTTGTCCTGCACGTCCTGCAGCTCCAGCACGCTCACGACGCCGCGGCCGTCCGGCGCCGTGCGCATCAAATCGTCCAGGTCCAGCTCCGGCTCGCCGAAGAAGCGCTCGGCGTCCTGCGCCTCCAGCTCCAGCAGCTCGCGCAGCAGCACGCCCACGGTCTGCC
>NZ_DASURI010000371.1:0-6011 GCF_036280135.1 Longimicrobium sp. | reverse complement strand
TCCACGCCGCCGGCGCCGCCCTGGGCCTGCTGGCCGGCCTGGCGATGAACCACCCGGTGGATACCACGCCGCTGGCCGGCGAGGTCACGCCGTATGCGCTGTCCGTGGCGTGGCACTCGCCCGCGCCCGTCCCCGAGGAGCCCGCGGCCGGCGTGCAGGCCGACGACTGGGGCGGCCGCCTTGCCGAGCCCGCCGCCCGCCGGCCGGCCCACGCGCGGACGCCGGAGGCCCGTCCCGCGCCCCGTGCGCCGCGTCCGGCCGCGCGGCCGTCGCGTTCGCGGGAGCGCGCGCCGGCGGCGCCGGTGCTGCGCGGGGCGGAGCTGGCGGCCGCCACGTTCGGCGTGCGGCGCGAGGAGTGTCCGCGCGAGCGGCTGGCGCGCCTGGCCGTGCAAGCCGCCCGCGCCGCCGCCACCGAAGGCTGAGGGAACGCGGACTGTGGTGCGTGCAGCAGGCCTCACGCGAGCGCCCCCTCCGGGCTCGCGGAGCTCGCCCACCTCCCCCAAAACCCCTGGGGGAGGTTGAACTGCTTTCATCCCCGCTGTCATCCGTAACGCGAAGCGCAACCCGCGTCGCGTGATCCGTCCCCGGCTGTCATTCTGAAGGAGGCGCGTCGTGATCCATCCCCATGACGGATGCGCCGAGTGAAGAATCTGGTCGCGCCGCGCGTTGCCCTCGCCCGTGCACGAACCCCACGGCTGGGACGGGGTGCACGGGCGAGATCCTGCCGGGCTGCAACCAGATTCTTCGGTCGGCCGGCGCCGGACGCATCGCGGCAGGGACAGATCGAGACGGCGCCTGCCTCGCTCAGAATGACAGCGTGGGCTGGCATCCACGAGACGCGATGCGCGACTGCGACGCGTGATCCGTCTCCGCGCCCAGCATCCGTAACGCGAAGCGCAACCCGCGTCGCGTGATCCGTCCCCGGCTGTCATTCTGAAGGAGGCGCGTCGTGATCCATCCCGTGACGGATGCGCCGAGTGAAGAATCTGGTCGCGCCGCGCGCTGCCCTCGCCCGTGCACGAGCCCCACGGCTGGGACGGGGCGCACGGGCGAGATCGTGCCGGGCTGCAACCAGATTCTTCGGTCGGCCGGCGCCGGACGCATCGCGGCAGGGATAGGTCGAGACGGCGCCGGCCTCGCTCAGAATGACAGCATGGGCTGCGTCCACGAGACGCGAAAAGCGCGTCTGCGACGCGCAATCTGGATCAGCACGGGCTCCGCGGAAAGCACGTCCGCGACGCGCGCGATCGCGCGATAACGGTCTCCTAATTCGCCGCTCTGGTGAACGCACGCATCCGCGTGCTACTTTTTTAACAGAGGCGGATCAACCTTCGGCAAACGGTGTATTCGCCGGACGAGATCCACACGCGTAAGAAGTACGCGCCTTCGGGCGTTTTCGTGGAACGGGCGGTGCAGGACGAACCCGGCCGGCATCGACACCGACGCACCCCGCGCCGTGCCTCCGCGCACGGCGGCGGACATCCTCGTCCAGGGCACCCTCCACCCCGATCCGCGAGCCCCGATGAAGCGCCTCCTGATCGCCATCCTGCTGTCGCTCCCCATCTTTGTCGCCGCGCCCGCCACGGCGCAGAGCGAGGACGAGGCCGCCGTGCGCGCCGTCGTCACGCGCCTGTTCGACGGCATGCGCGCGGGCGACGGCAGCGTCTTCGCCCAGGTGTTCACCCCCGACGCGCGGCTGCAGACGGCCGCCGTGCGCCGCGACGGCACGCCGGTGCTGGGCTCGATGGCCGTGGACAGCTTTGCGGCGATGGTGTCGCAGCCCCGCGACTTTGTGCTGGACGAGCGCATCGACGCGTGGGACGTGCGGATGGACGGGCCCCTGGCCGTGGTGACCGTGGACTATTCGTTCTACGCCGGCCCGCGCTTCAGCCACTGCGGGATCGACGCGTTTCAGCTGTTCAAGTCGGCCGAGGGATGGAAGATCTTTCAGCTGACCGATACCCGGCGCACGACCGGGTGCCCGCCCCAGACCGAAAGCAGGCCCTGATGCGCCGCATTCGCACCACCCGCAGCTCGGCCCTGCTGCGCCGCCGGACCCCGGCCGCGCCCGGCGCGGCGCAGCCGGCGGCCCGCCGCACCCTGCGCCGCTCCATCGCCGCCGCGCTGCTGCTGCCCACGCTGGTGGGCGGGTTCGCGCTGCAGGCGTGGAGCGGCCGCGACGGCGAGCGCGTGTTCCACGAGGTGCTTTCGCGCGTGGCCACGCAGGGGCTGGACTCGCTGTCCGACGCGGAGCTGTACGAAAAGGCCGCCCGCGGGCTGCTGGTGCAGATCGGGGACCCGTACGCGGACCTGTTCTCGCCCGAGCAGCTGGCGGAGTTCTCGCGCCAGGCCCTGCGCAACTCGTACGTGGGCGTGGGCATGCAGATCACCACCGTGCGCGACACGGCCCTGGTGACCCGCGTGTTCCTGGGCTCGCCGGCCGCGCGCGCGGGCGTGCAGCGCGGCGACCGCATCGTACGCGTGGGCGGCGAGAGCGTCGTGGGGCTGCAGCTGGAGCAGGTGACGCAGCGCCTGCTGGGCGTGCCGGGGACCACGGTGGAGGTGGACTACATCCGCCACGGCACGGGCGGCATCCACCACTCGTTCGTCCGGGACCGCATCAAGTACCCGTCCGTGGCGTACAGCGTGATGCTGGAGCCGGGGATCGGCTACGTGCCGCTGGAGAGCTTCAACGACACGTCGGGCGAGGAGGTCGAGGCGGCGCTGGTGGCCCTGCGAAAGAGCGGCGCCCAGGCGTACGTGCTGGACCTGCGGGGCAACACGGGCGGCAGCCTGGACCAGGCCGTGCGCATCGCCAGCCTGTTCCTGCACCAGGGCCAGGAGGTGCTGCGCGCCGACTTCCGCAACGCGCAGGACGAGGTGTACACGGCCCGCTACCCCGGCGTGGTGCAGGACGCCCCGCTGGTGGTGCTGACGGACGGCGAGAGCGCGTCGGCGTCGGAGATCGTGGCGGGCGCGCTGCAGGACCACGACCGCGCCGTGATCGTGGGCACGGAGAGCTTCGGCAAGGGGCTGGTGCAGGACGTCTTTCAGCTGGAGGGCGGCTGGGCGCTCAAGCTCACGACGGGCCGGTGGTACACGCCCAGCGGCCGCACCATCCAGCGTCCGCGGCGCATGACGCCGGAGGGCCGCCTGGTGGTGGTGCCGTCCGACAGCGCCAAGCCGGTGTTCCGCTCCGACGCGGGCCGTCCCGTGTACGGCGGCGGCGGCGTGACGCCGGACGTGCTGGAGACGCCCGACACGCTGGTGGGCGGCGAGCGCGAGCTCATGCGCCTGCTAGCCCCTCGCGGCGCGCTGGTGAACGAGGTGCTGCAGGAGATGGCCGTGGACCTGAGCCCTGGCACCGCGCCGGACTTCCGCTCGTCCGCCGCGTGGCGGGCGGACCTGCGCGGCCGGCTGGAGCGCCGCGGGTTCCGCGTGGACGCGCGCGCGTTCGAGGCGGGCGCGCCGCTGATCGACCGCCTGCTGGAGGGGCGCGTGTCGGAGATGGCGTTTGGCGACAGCGCCTCGTTCCGCCGCGGCGTGACCCGAGACCGGCAGCTGCAGGCCGCCGTGGAGGTGCTGCGCGGCGCCGGCACGCAGACGGACGCCCTGGCGCGCGCCGCCGCCCGCCCCGCGCGGGTGCCGGCCGGCAGCTGAGGGCAGACTTGAGGTTGCAGTTCCGCGCGGGGCGCCCCACGGCGCCCCGCCGTGTTTGAGACGGATCGACGCGATGCGCCATCCGCGAGGATGTCGAACCCGCTCGATCCGCAAGAAGCCTCATCCTGAGGAGCCGCCGCGAAGACCCTTGTCCGCGCGTGATCCATGGCGGCGACGAAGGATCTTGTCCGCGAAGCTCGAGGGCGACCCTCGTGCACGGGAATCCGGCTCCGAGTCTCGCACGCAAGATCCTTCGGTCGCGCCAAATGATTGTGCACGTTCAGGGTACACGCGGCGCTCCCTCAGGATGACGCATCCTGACGCGAGGTACCACAACATCCTCTCCGGATGACGCGTCTGGTGGAGGAGGATTTTCGCAGCGTCTTGTCGGACATCGACCTGGGTACCGCATCACATCCCGTTTTCGAGGAGCCGGACCTTTGAAGCACACCACCCGTTGGGCGTTCGCCCTGGCGGCGGCCGCCGTGGCCGCCCCGGCAGCGGCCCAGGCACGCCCCGAGGGGCCGCTCACGCACGCGGCGCGGCCCACGGCGGCTGCCATCTCGCCCGAGGACCTGCGCACGCACCTGTACATCCTGGCGGCCGACAGCATGATGGGCCGCGAGGTGGGCACGCGCGGCAACGTCATGGCCACGGGCTACCTGGCCGCGCAGGCGCAGCGCATCGGCCTGCGGCCGGCCGGCGACAACGGCACCTTCTTCCAGACGGTGCCGCTCATCCAGCTGGGCCTGGAGCCGGGCGCCACGATCTCCGCCGGCGGCCGCACGCTGGCCCTGGGCACGGACTTCATCCCGGTGCCCACGTACGGCAGCATCTTCGTCTTCGCGCCCACCTTCCAGGCGCAGAACACGCCCGTGGTGTACGGCGGCCGCGTGGGCGACCCGTCGCGGATGATCTCGCCGGAGCAGGCCCGCGGAAAGATCGTGGTGTTCGACGCGCCCATGGGCCCCAACGGCCAGCCCAGCTTCGCGTTCTGGGCCGGCGGGCAGACGTGGGACCGCTACGCCGACGCGGCCGGCTTGGCCTTCGCCACGCTGGACCTGACCAACGAGGGCATCCGCGAGTTCTTCCAGGGCGAGCGGATGGAGCTGGACCACGGCGAGCCCGAGACCGCCACGCCGCGCGTTCCGCCCGCCTTCATCGTGAGCCAGTCGGCCGCGGCGGCGCTCTTCGGCCGGCCCATGACGGGGCTGCAGGCCGGCGCGCAGGGCGGCTCGGCCAGCGGCGCGTACGCGTTCTTCAAGCGCCCGGCGCCGTTCCCGTCGCGCAACGTCGTGGGCATCATCCCGGGCTCGGACGCGTCGCTGCGCGGGGAGTACGTGGCCATCGGCGCGCACAACGACCACGTGGGCACGGGCAAGGGCGTGGACCACGACTCGCTGCTGGTGTTCAACCGCATCCTGCGTCCCCAGGGCGCCGACCAGCAGCCGGACGCGTTCACCTCGCAGACGCAGGCCGCCTTTGCGCAGGCGCTGGCGGCGCGGCGGGCCAATGGTCCGGCGCGGCTGGACAGCATCTTCAACGGCGCCGACGACGACGGCTCCGGCAGCGCGGCCATGCTGGAGGTGGCGCAGTACCTGATGGCCAACCGCCCCAAGCGCTCCGTGATCTTCGTCTGGCACACGGCGGAGGAAGTGGGTCTCTACGGGTCGGAGTGGTTCACGGACCATCCCACGGTGCCGCGCGAGAGCATCGTGGCGCAGCTGAACATGGACATGATCGGCCGCGGCGGACCGGCGGACCTGGCCAACGGCGGGCCGCAGTACCTGGAGCTGGTGGGCTCGCGCCGGCTGAGCACGCAGCTGGGCGACTTGGTGGAAGAGGTGAACCGCACGGGCCGGTTCGGCTTCACGTTCGACTACGGCAACGACGCGCCGGGCCATCCGCAGCAGATCTACTGCCGTTCGGACCACGCCAACTACGCGCGCTACGGCATCCCCGTGACGTTCTTCACCACGGGCGGCCACAGCGACTACCACCAGCTGACGGACGAGCCGCAGTACATCGACTACGACAAGCTGGCGAGCGTGAGCCGGTTCATCGCCGCCGTGGCGCAGGAGATCGGCAACCGTTCGACGCGCCTCGTGGTCGACAAGCCGGTGGCGGGTCCGGACGCGCCCTGCGAGCAGTAACGGCAGTGCGAGAGTGCGAAAGTGCGAGAGTGCGAAAGTAACTGCGGACTCTCGTGATGGATGACGATCCGCCCCTCCTCCGGCTTCCGGGGGAGGGGCGGATTGTTTTCGTGCGGGGAAGCGGACTGTCTCGCGGCGGGCGAGGGCCCCCTCCCCCCGACCCCCTGCCCCCGCTTCGCGGGGGAGGGGGAGAACTAC
>NZ_DASURI010000370.1:0-5949 GCF_036280135.1 Longimicrobium sp. | reverse complement strand
GGCGCGGGGAGCGCCTTGCGGTCCAGCTTGCCCGTGCGCCCCAGCGGCAGCTGCTCCAGCCGCACGTACGCCGACGGCACCATGTACCCCGGCAGCCGCTCGCCCAGGTGCGCCCGCAGCCCCTCCACGTCCGCCCCCTCGCCCACCCAGTACGCCACCAGCCGCGGGTCCCCCGGCACGTCCTCGCGCACCAGCACCGCCGCGTGCCGCACCCCCGGGTGGTCCTTGAGCCGCGCCTCGATCTCCCCCAATTCGATGCGGTACCCCCGCACCTTCACCTGGAAGTCGATGCGTCCCAGGAACTCCAGGTTGCCGTCCGCCAGCCACCGCACCCGGTCCCCCGTGCGGTAGAAGCGCGCCCCCGGCGCGGACGCGAACGGGTCCGGCACGAACTTCTCCGCCGTCAGCCCCGGACGCCCCAGGTACCCCCGCGCCACGCCCACCCCGCCGATGTACAGCTCGCCCGCCACGCCCACGGCCACGGGCTGCATCCGCGCGTCCAGCACGTAGTGCGTCAGGTTCCGGATCGGCTTGCCGAAGGGGATGCGCCCCTCCACGGGCCGGTCCGCGGGGACCTCGTACAGCGAGCAGCCGACCACCGTTTCCGTGGGGCCGTACTCGTTCAGCAGCCGCACCCCCGGCGCGTGCTCGCGCCAGAACAGCGTGGGCTCCGCCATCAGGTTGTCCGCGCCGATCACCAGCGTCCCCGCGCTCCCCCGCGCGTCTTCCGGCGAGAGCACCTGGTTCAGCAGCGACAGGTGCGTGGGGGTGATCTTGATCATGGCGTACCCCGGCCGCCGCCGCAGCACGTCCGCCAGCGCCTCTACCCCCGGGCCCTCCGGCAGCAGCTCCACGGGCTGCCCCGCGAAGAGCGGGACGAAGTTGGCCAGCGTCAGGTCCACCGCCATGGACGAGAACACGGGCGCGCCGCTCCCCCCGGCCGACAGGTACTCCTCCCGCGCCCAGGCGAAGTAGTTCACGGGGCCGTAGTGGTGCATCAGCACCCCCTTGGGGCGGCCCGTGGAGCCGGACGTGTAGTAGATGTACGCCAGGTTCTCCGGCGTCGCCCCGCTCTCCGGCCGTTCCGGAGATTCGGCCGACAGCACGTCCGCCATCCGGTCGATCCACAGCGTCTCCGGACGCGGCTCCGGCAGCCCCGACGCCAGCCACGACTGCGTGACGAGCACCCGCGCCCCGCTGTCCTCCAGCACGTACGCCAGGCGGTCCGCGGGGTGCGTGGGCTCCAGCGCCACGTACGCCGCCCCCGCCTTCATGATGCCGAAGAAGACCGGCAGCAGGTCCAGGGTGCGCTCCATGCACAGCGCCACCCGGTCCTCCGGGCCCACGCCCCGCGAGCGAAGGTGGTGCGCCACCTGGTTGGCCCGCCGGTCCAGCTCCGCGAAGGTCAGAGACTCGCCCCCGAAGACGACGGCGGTCGCGTCCGGCGCCCCGTCCACCGCGGCCTCGAACAGCCCGTGGATGGTGGAATCACCCGGATAGTCCGCCTCCGTCCGGTTCCACTCCTCCACCACCCGGGCCCGCTCGCTCTCCGACAGGACGGAAAGGCGGTCCACGGGCTGGTGCTCGTTCGCCACCATCTCCCGCAGCACCCGCCGCAGGTAGTCCAGGTGGCGCTCCACCGTGGCCCGGTCAAAGAGCGCGGTGGCGTACGTCAGCCCGCCCACGATGCGGTCCCCCGCCTCGCGCAGGGAGAGCGACAGGTCGATCTTGGCCGGGACCTGCCCGGCGAACTGCACCCGGCCCACCGACAGCCCCGGCAGCTCCAGCCCCTCGCCCCGCTGCATGGTCTGCCACGTGAGCAGCGCCTGGAAGAGCGGGGTGTGCGACATGCTGCGCGCCGGGTCCACCCGCTCCACCACCTGCTCGAAGGGGATGTCCTGGTGATGCTGCGCCGCCAGCACCTGCGCGCGGGTGTGCGCCAGCAGTTCCGCCACCGTGGGCGCGCCGGAAAGGTCCATCCGCAGGGCCAGCGTGTTCACGAAGAAGCCGATGAGCCCCTCCAGCTCCCGCCGCCCGCGGCCGGCCGCCGGCGTGCCGACCACCACCTCGCCCTGCCCCGACAGGCGGGACAGCACCGTGGCCCAGCCCGCCAGCACCGTCATGAAGGGCGTGGTGCCGTGCCGCCGCCCCAGCGCCCGGATCCCCGCCGTGAGCTCCGCGTCCAGCACCAGGCCGATCTGCGCCCCCGCGTGGTCCATCTCCGCCGGGCGGGGGCGGTCGGTGGGCAGCTCCAGGAGCTCCGGGGCACCCGCCAGCGCCTCCGTCCAGTAGTCCCCCTGCCGCCGCAGCACGTCGCCCTCCACCCAGCGCCGCTGCCAGGCCGCGTAATCCGCGTACTGCACGGGGAGCGGGGCCAGCCCCGGCTCGCGCCCCGCCACGTGGGCGCCGTACAGCGCCGCGATCTCCTCGAACAGCACCCCCATGGACCACCCGTCGCTGACGATGTGGTGCATGGTCAGGAGCAGCGCGTGGTCGTCGGCCCCCAGCCGGACCAGGCGGCCGCGGATGAGCGGCCCCCGCTCCAGGTCAAAGGGCGTGTTCACCTCCCCGGCCACCAGGGGGGCGAGCGCCGCCACCGGGTCCGCCTCGCCGCCCAGGTCGTGCTCCCGGAGGTGGAACCGGCTCTCCTCCGCAGGCGCCACGCGCTGCGCGGGGACGCCGTCCACGCGCACGAAGACCGTGCGCAGCGCCTCGTGGCGGGCCACGATCCCGTCCAGCGTGCGGATGAGCGCCTCGCGGTCCAGGGCGCCCCGCAGCCGCAGGGAGCGGTGGATGTGGTAGGCGCTCCCCAGGTCCCCCAGCTGCTCCAGGAACCACAGCCGCTGCTGCGCGAACGAGAGGGGCACGGGGCCGTCGCACGGCGCGGGCTCGATGGGCGGAAGCGCCGCCCGGGCCGCGCCGCCCAGCTCCCGCGCGAAGTCCGCCAGCACGGGGTGCGTGAACAGCTGGCCCAGCGCCGCCTCTACCCCCAGCGCCTGCCGCACGCGCGAGATCACCTGCACGGCCACGAGCGAGTGCCCGCCCAGGCCAAAGAAGTCGTCGTGCCGGCCCACCCGCCCGGTGCCCAGCACCTCGGCCCAGATGCCGGCCAGCGCCTGCTCCGTCTCGCCCACGGGCGCCTCGTAGGCGCGGGCGGCAAAGGCGTCGCCCTCCGGCGCGGGGAGCGCCCGGCGGTCCACCTTGCCGTTGGGCGTGAGCGGAAGCCGCTCCAGCCACACGTACGCGGCGGGCACCATGTGCGCCGGCAGCGCCTGGCCCACGTGCGCCCGCAGGGCCTCGGCGTCCGCGCCCCCGTCGCCGGTGACGTACGCCACGAGCCGGGCCTGTCCCGGCGCGTCCTCGCGGACCAGGACGACGGCCTCGCGCACGCCCGGGTGCTCCGCCAGCCGCGCCTCCACCTCGCCCGGCTCGATGCGGAAGCCCCGCACCTTGACCTGGTGGTCCGTGCGGCCCACGAAGTCCAGCGTCCCCTCCGCCGTCCACCGGCACAGGTCGCCCGTGCGGTACATCCGCGCCCCCGCCTCCCCCCCGAACGGGTCGGGGACGAAGCGCTCCGCCGTCAGGCCCGGCCGGCCCAGGTAGCCGCGCGCCACCTGCGCCCCGCCCACGTACAGCTCCCCCGCCGCGCCCGCGGGCACCGGCTCGCCCGCCCCGTCCAGCAGGTACGTCCGCGCGTTGCCCACCGGCCGGCCGATGTCCGGCGTCCCCGGTCCGCGCACGTCGCCCGACGTGGCCACGACGGTCGTTTCCGTGGGGCCGTAGTTGTTCACCAGCCGGAACGGGAGATCCGCCGGCACCCGCCGCAGCCGGTCCCCGCCCACCAGGAGCGTGCGGACCGTGCCCCGCGGCACGCCGCGGGAGAACGCGTACTCGGCCAGGGGCGTGGGCAGAAAGCTCACGTCCAGCGACTGCCCGTCCCACCAGTCCAGGACGTCGTCCGGGTCCACCCGGCCGCGCCCCGGCAGGGCCAGCTCGCCCCCGCTGGCCAGCGGCGGCCAGATCTCCCACGTGGCCGCGTCGAAGCCCAGGCTCGCCACGCTGGACGAGCGCGTCCCCGGCCCCACGCCGAACGCGGCGCAGTGCCAGTGGACCAGGTTCGAAAGGGTCTCGTGCGCCACCATCACGCCCTTGGGGCGGCCCGTGGAGCCGGAGGTGTAGATGACGTACGCCAGGTGGGCCGGCGTGAGCCCCGCGACCACCGGGTCCGCGGCGGATTCGTCCGCCCAGGCGGGCGCGGCCGCGTCCAGCTCCAGCACGGGCACGCCCGCGCCCGCGACCCGGTCGCGCAGGCGCCCCTGCGTGAGCACGGCGGCCGGCGCGCTGTCCGCCAGCATGAACTCCAGGCGGTCGGCCGGATACGCCGGGTCCAGCGGGACGTACGCGCCGCCCGCCTTGAGGATGCCCAGCAGCCCGACGAGCATCCCGGGGCCGCGCTCCACGCAGAGGGCCACGCGCGCGTCGGGACGGATGCCCAGCGCGCGAAGGTGGTGCGCCAGCCGGTTGGCCCGCGCGTTCAGCTCCGCGTAGGTCAGCGACTCGCCCTCGCAGGTGACGGCGGGGGCGTCCGGCGACCCCGCCGCACGCGCTTCGACGAGGTGGTGGATGCAGGACGCCTCCGGGTACGCCGCGTCCGCGCGGCTCCACGCGTCCAGCACCCGCGCGCGCTCCTCCGCCGACAGCATGGCCAGCCGCCGCACGGGCTGCCGGTCATCCGCCACCATCTCCTCCAGCACCCGCCGCAGGTAGCCTGCGTAGCGCTCCACCGTCGCCCGGTCAAACAGGGACGTGGCGTACGTCAGGTCGCCCGTGATGCGGCCGCCCGTCTCGCGCAGGGCCAGCGACAGGTCGAACTTGGCCTGGGTGGCAAAGGTGCCCGACGCCACGCCGCGCACTTCCAGCCCCGGGAGCGAGAGGCCGCCGCTTCCCTCGGGCACGTTCTGCCAGGCGAACGTCACCTGGAAAAGGGGCGAGTGCGCCAGGCTGCGGGTGGGCTGGACGAGCTCCACCACCTGCTCGAAGGAGATGTCCTGGTGGTGCTGCGCCTCCAGCGCCCGCGCCTTGACCCGCGCCAGCAGCTCCGCCACGGTCGGTCCGCCCGACAGGTCCAGGCGCACGGCCAGCGTGTTGACGAAGAAGCCCACGAGCCCCTCCGTCTCCCGCCGCTCGCGTCCGGCCGTGGGCGTGCCGATCACCACGTCCTCCTGCCCCGACAGGCGGCCCAGCACCGTCGCCCACCCCGCCATCAGCGTCATGAACAACGTGGCGCCGTGCCGCAGCGACAGCGCCTTGAGCCCCGCCGTCAGCTCCTCGTCCAGGCCGATCCACAGCCGCGCCCCGGCGTGGTCCACCTGCGCGGGGCGCGGACGGTCCCCGGGCAGCTCCAGCAGCTCCGGGGCGCCGGCCAGCGTCCGCTTCCAGAAGTCCGTCTGCCGGGCGATCCCCTCGGCCTCCACCCGCCGCCGCTGCCACGTCGCGTAGTCCGCGTACTGGATGGGGAGCGCGGGCAGCTCCGCCGGGCGCCCCTCGCGGTGGGCGGCGTAGCCCGCGGCCAGCTCGCGGGTGAACACCGCCATGGACCACGCGTCGCTGACCATGTGGTGCACCGTCACCAGCAGCACGTGGTCGTCCGCGCCCATGCGGACGAGGCGGCCGCGGACCAGCGGCCCTTCCTGCAGGTCGAAGGGGGCGCGCACCTCCTCCACCATCACCCGGCCCAGCTCCGCCTCCGCGTCCGCCCGCCCCTCCAGGTCGTGCTCCACCAGCCGGAATCCGCTCCCCTCCGCCGGCGCGACGCGCTGCTCGGGGACGCCGTCCACCTCCGCGAACGTGGTGCGCAGGGCCTCGTGGCGGGCCACGATCCCGTCCAGCGCGCGGACGAGCGCGTCCCGGTCCAGGTCGCCGCGAAGACGCAGCCGCAGGGGGATGTGG
>NZ_DASURI010000369.1:0-15838 GCF_036280135.1 Longimicrobium sp. | reverse complement strand
AAGAGTGCCGACTGAGCCAAACTTCATGCCGGGACGTAAGTACAGGAGAGTGCGGCTGATCTGGCGCGGGAGCACGTGGACATAGGATTGCTCCAGCATCTGCATGGGACATCATTGCCCCATCTCGCTGGTACAGCTTTGGCTCGTGGTCTGAAGGCCGGCCGCTGCAGGGAACGGGGGGAGGGCGCGGGCCGCGCTCGACCGGGGTCTGGCTGGCCGGCGAGGCGCCCGAGCTTCTGCGCCTGCTCGACGAGGGCTACTTCGAACTCTGCACGTACGACGATGACGAGCTTCCGGCTCCCCGGCTCCCCGGCCTACACAGTCGCTACAGAAGAAACCGGGAGTTTGTGGGCGCACCGTGATGACCATTCCGGCTGCCCGAGTGGCTCACCCTTTCGGCTTCGCTCGCACGGTACGGCGCCCTGTCGAGAGCGGAATCGAGAAACGGGGAAGTCGACACATCTGCCAGGAGGTCTGCCCCTGGAACCGCTTCGCCACGCCGTCAGCGGAGGAAGCGTTCCTGGCGCGCGAGGGGCTGGACGGGCCGAGTCTCATCGAGTGGATGACGATGACGCAGGAGGAGTTCAGCGCGCGCTTCAAGGGCTCGCCGATCAAGCGGGCCAAGCGCCGCGGCCTCCTCCGCAACGTGGCCGTCGCGCTCGGCAACTGGGGCGCGCCCGAAGCCATCCCCGCGCTCGCCGCCGCGCTGAACGACGAGGAGCCGCTGGTGCGCGGGCACGCGGCGTGGGCCTTGGGCCGGATCCCGGACGAAAGGTCCGTTGTTGCGTTACGTGCGCGGTTGCTCGTGGAGGAGGACGCGTGGGTAATCTCGGAAATCAAATCGTCCCTCGACGGGAACTGAGCTCCTGCCTGAAAGTACCGCGGGGCATCCGGCGCACTCCGTAGTGTCACGATTGCCTGGAACTCTCGGCGCCGGAATGTGGTGCCACTACGACTCTCTTTCCACCACCCGCGCGGGTCGATCTCACCCCCACTTTCGATCCGTTACAGACGTCTGCTGGTCGTGCGGAGCGATTCCGTGCGCAGCCGGCACAGTGCCAGGGGGGCTCGAGAGTCGGCACAGTCCCAGGCACGGCGACTGGAACGGACGCGTTCAAGGCGAACGGCGGGCCGTTGACGATGAAGTTCGCCGAGTTCAGCATCCGTCCGCCGGGGTGTCAGCACGTCGAGCACGGGCCAGCTGACGAATAACCTTGCCGTCCGTCCGCGCGAAGTTCTCGCTGGCCGCCACGAGCTCCGGCCGCACGAAATATCCGCGACGAACGTGGATTTCACGGTTCCACGAACGGAACGGCGATGTACTGCGTGAAGTCGCCGACGGTGGCCGAGACCGCCGCCGCGCCGGCTACCGTGTCGGCGACCAGCACCGCCTTTGCCACCAGGCGGTCGTCACCATCCCCCTCCACGCGCACGGCCGTGACGAGCTCCTCGCGCGTCTGCGAGGCGTGGAACTTCCCGGCGGTGGTGCGAAAGACCACGCGGCGGGTGAAGGCGTGATCGGGGATGCGGGCCACCACCGTGTCCTGCGACGCGCCGTCGGCACGCACGGGAGCCGCTCCCGTCCGGGTGAGCTCCAGGATCTCGGAGAGCGGCACGTCGAGGGGGTCGCGCTCGGGTTCGGAGATCACGCCGCCGTCGCACGTCGCCGTCGCCAGCGCCAGGCACGCCGGGAGGGCGCACGCACGCAGCCACCGCGGGGCAGGCCGCGGATCGCGCTCGGGAATCTTCATGCTTCTCTCCTTGCTCGCCGTAATCGTCAGGCGGGAGGTCAGCGCCGTCTGCGGCGCAGGACGTCGTCCAGCCGGGGGCCGAACGTCAGGCTCAGGTACACGTCGCGCTTGACCAGCAGGCGCACGACCAGCGGGTTGTCGTCCTCCTGCCGGTACCACATCACCCCCGTCCCCACGCGCAGCCCCGGAAGGCCGGGGATGTTGCGCACCCCGATGCCCAGCACGGGGTGCCCCAGGTGTACGTAGTAATCGCTCATCCCGGCCGGCGCGCGAAAGGCGCGGAACGACAGCCCCGCGAAGAGGCTCACCCGTTTGAGCACCGCCTCGGCCGGGGAGGCGCGGCTCAGGTCGTCATCCCGGTTGATGGGAAGCGCGTAGAAGTTCACCCCCGTGACGAGCCCCCAATATCCCGTCCGCTGCGCCGCGAGCACCCCCGCGTCGTACATGATGTGGTCTCCGAAATTGCTGGTGGCCTCCGTGACCACGTCCACCCGCACGGAGCGCGGCGGGGACCCCGGCGGGTGCCTGGGATAGACCGTGAACCTGAAGAGGTACGCGATGTCCGGGTCGAGAGGACGCACCCGGATGGCGTACTCGCTGGTCCGCGACAGCGGGTGGGGAACGGCCCTTCCCTCGTCGACGATGCCGTCGATCTCCGCCCGCTCCCCCGCCGCGGTGGAGACGACCCGCCTGGGTCCGTACGCGTAGCGAATGCTGTCGACCGAGGCCATGCGCATGACGAGGTAGAACTCCTCGTCGAACGGCGGAACCTTGTCCAGCTGCCGGACGACCCAGTCAAGGTGGACGACGTCGATGTTCTCGGCCGCGAGCGTGGCGTCGGGCCGCTGGGCGTGCGCGGCCGCCGACCCTTGTACGCACGCCAGGAGCGCCAGCAGCCACCCCGCCCCGTGGCGGTGGCGCGCGCCCCGCCCGCTGTTCACCGCGCTCCACTTCGTCCCGAGCGTCATCTCACCACCTCCTGCGGAACCGGGTTCGTGCGCGGGCGAAGGGACTCCACCGCCCGCCGATTGATCCGCCGCGCCCGGCCGGCCGGGGCGCGAACGCGGGGATCGGGCAATTCACGCCTCCCCGCCGACCAGCACCCCGGGGACGGGGTCCCCGCGCGTCTGCCAGTGCGTCCGCCCGGCCCGGGTGACCGCGCGGTAGATCGCCACCCGCAGCACCACCAGGTTGTAGAGGATGAGCAGCGGAGTTCCCGCCAGCCAGGTGACGACGCGCTCCCCCAGGGGCATGCCCGGGCGGTCGTAGGCCACGTAGCGGACGGTCTGGCAGTACATCAGGGCGAGCCAGTACACGAGCGCCTCCGCGTATACCTGCCCCCCCGCGAGCGGAACGACGAGGAAGGCCCAGCCCATGATCACCGGGTAGAGGACCACCAGGAGGAAGTTCCAGCAGCGAAAGGCGAGCGCCATCCCGTGGAGGTGGCGCAGCTCCCACGTGAGGTAGCGGAAGTATCCCCGGTACCAGCGGTCGCGCTGGAGGTACAGGCCGCGCAGCGACGCCGGCGCCAGCGTTTCCACCATCGCCGACTCCACCGCCACCACCTTTCCGCGGAGAAGGGCGTAGTGGGAAAGGCGGCGGTCGTCGCCGATGGTTCCCGACGCGACGTAGTCGTCCACGTTCTCGAACAGGAGTCCCGCGCGGTAGACCGACATCGCCCCGGAGGTGGGCGAGACGGCGCCCACGCGCGAGCGCAGCCCGCGGGTCACCAGGCAGCTGGTGACGATCTCCAGGTCGATCAGCCGCGTCAGCAGGTTCTCCGTCCGGTTGAGCACCGTGGGGGTGGCGGTCGCGGCCTGCACCCGCGGGTCGCTCAGCGGGCGCAGGCACTCGCGCAGGCAGTCGCGCTCCAGCACGCAGTCCGAGTCTACGGTGACCAGGAAGTCGGCGGTGCGCGAGGCGATCTCGCCGGCGAGCGCGGCCACCTGCGCCCGCCGCTTCCCCGTGTTCCCCTGCCGCCTCCACACCACCTTGGGGTGGTCGAAGGGTGCGATCGGCCGCGCCGACCCGTCGTCCACCACGTACAGGACGTCGGGCACCACCGAGCCGGCGAGCAGCGACGCGATCGTGCGGTGCAGCATCTCGTCCGGCTCGTTGAAGGCGGGGATCACGACCACGGTCCGGCCCCGCGCGGGCGGCAGGTGCGACCAGTCGTTGCCTCGGCGCGACACGGTGATGGAGACGGCGGCCAGCACTCCGCAGAAGTAGAAGAAGGCGGAGGCGAAGGTCGGGGGCGGGGGCCCGCGCCACAGGTGGTGGAAGACGATGAACACGGCGAGCGCCGCCGCTCCCCCGCCGAGCGTGACGACCCGGTTCACCGGCGCTCCCCGCGGGGGTGGGGCGCGTACCGAACGACGAGGATCCAGAACGCGACGGTCCCCGTCACGCTCAGGAGGATCGCCGAGAGGTCCAGCCGGAGAGCGGCCACCCCCGCCGCGCCCAGCCAGAGGGGGGCGACTCCATCCAGGTCGTACATCGTAGCTCCCTTGCGGCGTGGCTGGGGCTGCCTGGGGGCCGGCCTTGCTCCCCTGGCTTCGCGCACCCGGTGGTGTGTCCACCCGGCGGGCGGGGTTGATGGACGATGATAAGCGGGAACATGCGGTCCTTTCTTGAACGTTGTTTTCCACTTCGGGGACACCCGTACCTCGCCAGCCCAACACCACGCGGATGCACGTGTGGACGCACCTGAAGCCCCCGTTGCGCGGAAAGACGGGGCTGGGGTGTACCCGGAGGGAAGGGTGGAACTGGCGGCTGCGTGGGGCAACGCCTCGACAGGCTCGACGCGCTCGGCCTCGGAGCTCGCTACCGGTTCCGGCGGCCGAGGAAGTCGATCTGTCCGTGGGCCCCCATGCTCATCGGCCTTGCCCCCCGCCACTGCGATGTGCCTCTTCCGGGTGGCACAGTCGGCACTGGCGAGCGTGGTGACGCACGCCGGCGTCAACCACGCGTGGCTGCGCGTGGCAGGGTCGGCTGCGAACGAGGGTCCACCTGGAGGTCGGAGATTCAGGACGCGGCTTCGATTCGGCTCGTTCGGGGACCGGGCTGGGACTCGTCGGGATGCGGGAGCGCGTGCGCCTGCTCGGAGGCACGCTTGCATCGAGACCGGGCAGAACGCAGGCACCGTGGTGTAGGTCAGCCTGCTGCTTCACGCCTGATGTCGGCCGATGGCGTCCTCGCCAGACCGGTAGCTGATGCACCGGAAACGTGGGCTTGTAACGATGGCCGACGAAGGGGTCGGGAGGTGAGCCAGCCGCGGGCAAGAAGCTTGTTGCGTAGCAGACCGCGACGCTTGGGAGCCCAGGGTTGCCGGGGGGAGGGGGCCGTCATCCGATCACCCTTGGGCAAAGATTGTCCAAGACGGGCGGTCGTCGAGCAGCTAGACTCCCCTTCGCGCCCAGGGTGGGTCGTCCGGCTTGGGCGCGAGGCAGTCCGGTACCCTCACTCACTCCACTTCTCATCCAGGAGCAAACGGCATGCGCAAAGTGAAACTGGACCTCGACCAGCTGGTGGTGGCGGGTTTCGAAACGCAGCAGTCCCCCGCGAGCGCCGAGGAATCGGTGCTGAGCGACATTCTCTGCACTTTCGGATGCACGGCGCTCCTCGACTGCCTCAGCCTGGTGCCCGAATGGTGCTAACAGAGGGGAGATCCGGCCGCTGGCCGCGGACGTGATCGCGCGGGACATTCGGGTTGTGAGGCAGGCGGGCACCTGATTCGATACCGAATCAGGTGCCCGCCGCACTGGGAGACGAAATTCTGCACGAGGGACACACGGGGAAACGGCGTCCGAAGGGCATCCAACGCCTCTCCCCAGGCGAGCCAGGCACGTTTGTGGAGGTCACCTCCGTCCCTATGCGAGCGGCCATCCGCAAGGTTCTCACTCGAACGGCGACACCTCCGAAGCCCACGGAGCACGCGGGTTGACATTGATCGCGAAGCGCGAAGCCGCGCGTTCCTGGGCAGGCGGGCCGTAGGGTCCTGGGCACCATACGTATCCCGCATTCGCCCTCCTCCATCCCCTGCGGTAATTCCCAAAGCGGCGGGGGCGTGGGGACCGCGACGGCCATCCGCACCGGTCGTCCGGGTACAGGCCGAAACGGTCCTCCAGGTGCTTGCGCGAGTACGCCCGCGCCACGTCCGGCGCCTTCGTCCCGCCGGCCCGTCTCCCAGCCGGAAGCCCCGCCCGGGGAGCCGAACTTCCGGATTGTCACTCCGGGATCGTGCCGGGTCCCGCGTGCCCGGCCTGTCGCCGGACAGGCGGAAGTCGCCGTCGCCGACGGGACGCGGCTTTCGATCGCCGGTCAGGCGCCGGAAAGGGTGATCGTGCGCTACGGGCAAGGGGGCTTCTCTCCGGGAGACCCTGGCCGCGATGGACGGAAGGACCGACCGGACCGGGCAGCTAATCGACAGCCGTCGTATTCAGCGTCAGCGTCTCGGCCTCCTGCACCGCCCGCTCGGCGATGACCGGATCGATGAGACCCGCGTCGATCAGCTCCATGAGCGCGGGCTCGGCCTCGGCGTCGTCGATCAGGCGCGCGACGATGAGCGCGCGCAGCGTCTGCGCGGCCAGGGCCGACGGGAGCGACGCGGCGAGGTCCGATGCCTCCGCCTCGTCCGAGGCGTAGGCCAGGGCGTCCAGCAGCCCCGCGCTCCGCACGGCGTCCGCCACCTCCATCACCGCCTCCGCTTCCGCCAGGACGCGAAGTTCCGCCCCCGCCTGGCGCATGGCCTCACGGGTCAGGATGCCGTGCGCGAGCATCCGGCCCCCTTCCTCGCGCACCACGTGCGCCAGCCGTGCCGCCCACGCGTGCTCGAAAAGCACGAGCGCTCCGCCGCCGCCCGGTGGAATGGCGCCCAGCGTCTCCAGCAGCTGCGCGGGAGACAGGCCGAACATGGAGCAGTCGTCATTCTCCTCCCCGGCTCCGTCCTCCGCGGCGCGCGTCCCCAGCCCCGCCAGGCGCCGCAGCGCCACGCCGACGGGGCGGCGATCGCTCTCCCCGGCTTTCGCCATCGCCTCCATCACGGACAGCGTTCCGTCGTCCGCGCGGCGGACGAACAGCGCGTCCACCAGGCGGATGACGCCCCGCCCCCGCACTTCCTGCAGCTCGCGGAGCATGGCCTCGCCGAACGCCTCGCCCGCGGGAAAACCCAGCACCACGACCTGCACGGGACCGATCTCCATGGCGGCTTCTCCTGCGCCGGGTGTGATAGGGGGCGGGCTCAGGGGATGGTGCCCGCCCGCCCCGCAGAGACGTCCGGCGTGCGGTGCGCGAGAAGGTCGATGACCACGACGACGGCAAGGACGAAGGGGGCGTCAACGCCGTCCGCCACCACGACCTCGCAGGCGTCCCGCACACCCAGGCCGGTCTTGCTGGTCCGGGCGATGACCCGGTCCCCGCGCCACAGCGTGTACTCGTGCTGCAGCACACTCCCCACGGCGACCATCCCCTTGTCCCCCGGCAGGTCGATGCGCCAGCGGTCGCGCACCGGCGAAAGGAGCGCGTTGTGGACGATGGCCGCCGTAAGCCCGTCCGGCCGCCGCAGGTCCATCGTCGGGGGAGCCGGCCCGGCGCGGCGCGCGCTGAAGTAAAGTGCACGGCCGGCGGGGTCGAGAAAGGCGACGGGCCCCGGCGACTGCCCGCCGACGAGCCGGAGCACCAGCTCGCCCCGTGGGCCTTCTACCCGGACCTTCCCGGAGCCCTCCCCGTTCTGCCGCAGGATGTACCGCGTGCCCCTCACCGCCTTGAACGGCGGCGCGCGCACGGTAAAGCGCGCCCACAACGGGGCCCGCTCTCCTTCCGGCCCCCCGGACCCTGTGCCCATGTACATCGGTCGCTCCCGGTGAAGGTCCCGCACCGCCCCAGCTCTCCGGAGAAAGTGGCCTGCTCCGTCTTTCCCGTCTTGAAAGATCTTGCGGTCTCCGGCGGACCCGGGAAATCCGGTCAGGATGATCCAACCTTATACGTACATTCACCCATACCTGAACAGCCGGTCCACGACACGGCGGCCGAAGGGCCGGGCAGGTCCACAAGCATGCGGCGGTGCGCAGCGAAGCCCGGGATGCGGGGTGCGTGACGGGTTGATCCGGATACTTACAGGACATTCATTTCACGACATACGGACGGCGCGTATGCCCTGAAACCCGTCCGATACCGGGATGTTGCCTCCGAAAACTTGCGAATGTACCGCCCGCTCCGCGTCGTTCATACTTCTCCCCACGCGGGATCGACCCGCAGCAACCGCACGGCCGCCCACGGGCGGGCCGTTCGCGAAGCATCTTTCGGGACTTCGCGTTTCCGCAGGGGAGGGAGTGATGGATGCGATGGTGACGTGGGAGGCGGGGGGGATGCCGCACGCCGGGTGGATGAACGGGTGCTGGGAGGCAAAGGGGCGCGTCGCACGCGCCGGCGCCGCCCCGCGGGTGGTGGAGAACGAGCACCTGATCCTGGTGGCCGGCGCGGCCGGGGCGCGGATGCGGCACCGCAGGCGCGTCGCGCCGCTGCCGCCCGGGGAGCTGGTGGAGGTGGACGCGGGCGACGTGATCTCGGTGGAGATGCCGCGGGAATCGGAGTTCCGCGTGCTGCAGGTGCAGCCCGCGCTGCTGGCGGCCGTGGCGCCGTGGCTGGAGGCGCTGCGCCCCCGGGCCTGCGCGGCCGGGCAGACGCGGCTGGCGTGCTGCCTGGCCGGCGACGCGGCGCTCCGGCGGATGGAGGCGGCGCTCGTCTCGGAGGCGGGGCTGCAGGAGTTCCTTCGGTTCGCGCTGGGCGCCTGCGCGGGACGGGTGCGGCCTCCGCAGCACGGCGAGCACGCCGTGGTGCTGCGCATCCGCGACTACCTGCGGGAGGCCTTTGCCCGCACGGTCACCCTGGAGGAACTGGGCCGGCGGGCCGGGATGTGCCGCTTTGCCCTTGCCCGGGCGTTTACCCGCGAGGTGGGGATGCCCCCCCACGCGTACCAGACCCACGTGCGCATCCTGCGCGCGTGCGGGCTCATCCACGCGGGAACGCCCCTTTCCGCCGCGGCGCTGGGTGTCGGCTTTAGTGACCAAAGTCATCTTTGCAGACACTTCAAGAGGATCATGGGGATCACGCCGGGAACCTATGCGCGCGAGGTGGCGCGCACCGCGTGGGCAACATCCTCCAAGCCGGCCGCCGCGGCCGCCGCCTAGCTTTGCGGGAGACCGAGCGGGCTCCGCGCGGAGGAGACGGGTGAGGCGGGGCGGACGGGGTTCCCTGGGGGAGCCCGCCGCGCGGAGCCCGCACGGATGCAGCACGCGGCCTTCGCGACCGCCGCCGCGTCCCGACGCCCAAACGCAAACATCCCGATGCAGCGCCGCATGCCGCGGACACACGGAAGCTGGATTTTCCAGGCGCGACGGCCGCCGGGAAAATCCGGCTTTCCGCGCGCCCGTCCGCTTTTGGCCGTTGGCCGGATCCCGGGGCGGATCGGGTGTGCTGTACGCAAACCGGCGCAAAGGGGTTGCACTCTGATACGAGAACACGCATTAGTACAAACCGCACTTGTACAACCAGATACGCGTGATGTGCCTGCTACGCGTCCTTGAAGCAGGCTCCCGCGCAACCGCTCGAAACCAGGGAGGGCAGATCGGGAAAGACCCATCCAATCCGTGCATACGCGCGTGGGGCCGGAGGCGGGCCCTCGCGAGGCACCGGACACACCCGCCTCCTCTGCGCGCACCGGCCCCCACGCGTTTTCCGGTACCTCGCAGGGCATTGGATCACTCCGTTTCGGACATCACGCTCTACCTTGGACGATCAACGTGCCGAACCGATCACGAGTGCTGCTGGCAGACGATCATACGCTGGTGGCAGAGGGGCTGGCCTGCCTGCTCAGGGAGGAGTTCGAGGTCGTGGGCCAGGCGCCCGACGGGCGCACGCTGGTGCAGATGGCCGCGCGGCTGCGGCCGGACGTGGTGGTGACGGACCTGAGCATGCCGCTGCTCAACGGCGTGGACGCCGTGCGCGCCGTGCGCCAGGCGGCGTCGGAGACACGGATCCTGGTGGTGACCATGCACGCCGACCCCCGCCTGGCCGCGGACGCCATCCGCGCCGGGGCCTCGGGATACGTGCTCAAGCACTCCGCGGGACGGGAGCTCATCCACGGGGTGCAGGAGGTGAGCGGCGGGCGGGTGTACATCACGCCCCAGATCGCGCACGAGGTGATCTCCGTGCTGGCGGGAACCGGCGCGACGGTGACGGACGCCCCGCACCTGACCCCGCGGCAGCGGCAGGTGCTGCGGCTGGTGGCGGAGGGATACAGCATGAAGCGGGTCGCCGAGGCGCTCGAGGTGTCACGCCGGACGGCGGAGTCGCACAAGTACCAGCTGATGGCGCAGCTGGGCGTGCACTCCACGGTGGAGCTGGTGCAGTACGCCTATCGGCTCGGCCTGCTTTCGCTGGACAGTCCCCCGGGCGTCACCGCTGAGCCACGCGGCTGCGTCCGGTCTCCGTGAGGGGGATCGTGCACGCGGCCGCGTGCACGATCCGGCGCGGCGGGAGCCCCTGCGCCGGCCGCGGATCCCCCTTCCGATGCGGATGTTCTCCGCCCCGCATCGCGCGGAGAGCGGCATGCGGGCGCGGCCACCGCGCCATGAGACCGCGCCGGCGGGGAAGCGCTCCTCCCGGACCGCGAGCACCCGGGCCGGCTTCGTACGCCGGCACGCTCCCGCGGCCCCCCCCCATCATCGTGGGGAACCATCCGCTGTCCATCCGTTCTCGGGGCGGGGTTGATGCGTTCGGCGGGTGGGGGCTGGCACCGCTCACTGCCGCCACCCTGCGCCCGTTCGTTCCAGTCGTCCTTCTCGCCCTCCTCCCGCATGCGCCGGCTCGCGCAGCTCTCTCTCCGAGGGTGTGACCCAGCCCGCCGCTACGCGCCGCACCACCGGTTCGGTGGAGCGAGTGGCGGGGGAGGCGCCGGCAGTCTCGTTCAAGCCGGCTCCCCTCGCCGGAGCGCACGCTTCGCGGGACGCTCCAGGACACCGCCTGTCCTGACCGTCTGATTCTCGCTGCGGGGAGTCGCTGATGAACGCCTACGATCCGCTCCTCTCGCCCGGCCACGGGGCGAACGCGCGGGTGACCCGCCGCGAGCTGCCGCGTGGCGGCCTCTCCCACCGCGGGTGGACGGCCGTCACCAGGCACCGCACGCCGCGGGAGACGGGCGAGACGGAGATGGCCGCCTTCGACGACGACCGCCGGGAGCCCAGGGACGGGCCGCAGGCGCGGGACCCGGCCGCCGCGGAGCCGGAAACGCTGGCGGAGCCGCAGCGGCTGTGGCTCATCGAGGCGGCGAAGTACAGCGTGCTCCCCCTGGACGACCGCGTCGCCGAGCGGGGCAGCTCCGAGCTGGCGGGACGGCCGGATCTCATCCGCGGAAACCGGCAGATCGTCTTTGGCGGGTCTGCCCGCGTGCCGTTGCTGGCCATGCTCAACCCGGCCGACAAGTCGCACGCGGTGACGGCCGAGGTGGAGGTGCCGGAATCCGGCGCGGAGGGGGGGCGCGGCCGTGGGCGGCATCACGGGCGGGTGGAGCCTGTACGCGCGGGACGGCAAGCCCCGGTACTGCTACATCTTCTTCGGTCTCGAGGAAACGCGGGGGGAAGGGATCGGGCGCATTCCGCCGGGGCGGCACCAGGTGCGGATGGAGTTCGCGTACGAGGGCGGCGGCGTGGCCCGGGGCGGCGCCGTATCGCGCTTCGTGGACGGCGCCAGGGCGGGCGAGGGGCGCGCGGAGCGGACGGAGCCGTTCGCGTTCGGCGGGGAGTCGTTCGACATCGGGTACGGGGCCGGCTGGCCCGTGACGGCGGACTACGGGCGGAACGGGAGCCGCGCGTTCTCCGGCAGGGTGAACAGGGTGGAGCCGGACGCGGGCATGGCCGCGGGCGACCAGAACCCCCTCATCCCCCCCGAGGAGCGGCTGCGCGTGGCCATGGCGAAACCGTAGCGCGGACCTCCGGCCGCGCCGCCGTCGCGGCGGGCCGCCCCCCTTTCGGGTGGCGGCCCGCCGCACGTTCGGCAACTTTCTCCAAGACCCGCGGGGGCCCGGGGCCTATCCTGCTTCCCGGAGGGCGGGACATCGCCGCGCCCGTCCGCCGATCACCTTCCGCAGGGGAGCCTCGTCCATGCCCAGGCCATTCCAGGGGACCATCGAGCTCGACATCCGCGACTCCACGCCGGACTGGGAGGCCTTCCTGGCCCGCAAGGCGCCGGAGGGCGCGCCCAACGTCCTCGTCATCCTCTACGACGACACGGGGCAGGCGGCGTGGTCGCCGTACGGCGGGCGCATCCGCATGCCCACGCTGGAGCGGCTGGCGGAGAACGGGCTCACGTACACGCAGTGGCACACCACCTCGGTGTGCTCGCCCACGCGGTCCTGCTTTCTCACCGGCCGCAACCACCACCAGAACGGCTTCGGGACCATCGCCGAGTCGGCGGCCGGGTTCCCGGGCTACGCCGGGCACATCCCGCCGGAGAACGCCACGCTGGCCACGGTGCTGCGCGACGCGGGCTGGAGCACGTTCTGGATCGGCAAGAACCACAACGTGCCCGTGGACGCCTTCGACGTGGGCGCCAGCCGCCGGCACTGGCCGCTGGGGCTGGGCTACGACCGCTTCTACGGCTTCATCGGCGGGGAGACCAACCAGTGGTACCCCGAGCTCATCGAGGACAACCACTTCACGGAGCAGCCGTACTCTCCGGACGAAGGCTACCACCTTTCGCGCGACCTCGCGGACCGGGCCATCGGCTTCATCCGCGACACCCGTCAGTCGCGCCCCGACAAGCCGTGGTACCTGTGGTACTGCCCCGGCGCCAACCACGCCCCCCACCATGCCCCGCAGGAGTACATCGACCGGTACCGCGGGGCGTTCGACGACGGGTACGAGGCGTACCGCGCCTGGGTGCTCGCGCGGATGACCGAGCGCGGCATCCTGCCCCCGGACACGGAGCTCACCCCCCTCAACCCCATGCGCGAGGGGACGTTCACCGAGGCGGACGCCGTGCGGCCCTGGGATACGCTGACGGACGACGAGAAGCGGCTCTTTTGCCGCATGGCCGAGGTCTACGCCGGCTTCTCGGAGTACACCGACGCGCAGATCGGCCGGGTGATCGACTACCTGGAGGAGTCCGGGCAGCTGGACAACACGCTGGTCCTGTACTGCGCGGACAACGGCGCGTCCGGCGAGGGGAGCCCCAACGGCTCGGTGAACGAGAACCGGTTCTTCAACGGCTTTCCGGACGACGTCCAGGCCAACCTGGCCATGCTCGACCGGCTGGGCTCGCCCGACACCTACAACCACTATCCCACCGGGTGGGCCGTCGCCTTCAGCACCCCGTACCGGATGTTCAAGCGCTACTCGCAGTACGCCGGCGGCACGTGCGACCCGCTGGTCATCCACTGGCCCCGGGGAATCCGGGCGCGGGGCGAGCTGCGGCACCAGTACCACCACTGCACCGACATCGTCCCCACCATCCTGGAGTGCTGCGGGGTGGAGATGCCCGGGGTGGTGGACGGGGTGGAGCAGGCGCCGCTCGCCGGCGTCTCCATGCGCTACTCGTTCGACGACGGGGACGCCCCGACCCGCAAGGAGACGCAGTACTACGAGATGCTCAGCACCCGCGGCATCTGGCACCGGGGATGGAAGGCCGCGACGGAGCACGGGCCGCTGATCGACCAGGGGCGGTTCGGGGAAGACCGCTGGCAGCTCTTTCACACGGACGTGGACCGCGCGGAGGCGCACGACCTGGCCGGGGAGCACCCGGACAAGGTGGCCGAGCTGGCGGCGCTCTGGATGGCCGAGGCGAAGAAGAACAACGTGCTGCCCCTGAACGACCTGGGCGTGGTGGGGATCCACGCGCTGGAGTACAAGGTCGCGCCGCCGGCGGACGGCCGGTACGTCTACTACCCGGGCACGACGGAGATCCCGGAGGCGTCGGCGGCGCGGACGCTGGGCGTCTCGTTCAAGATCCTCGCCGAGGTCGAGTTCACGCAGGACGCACAGGGCGTCATCGTCTCGCAGGGGTCGCGCTTTGGCGGGTACTCCCTGTTCGTCCGGGACGGCCGGCTCACCTTTGTCTACAACTTCCTGGGCATTGCGCCCGAGCAGGCGCTGAGCTGCCCCGCGCCCGCGTCCGGGCGGCACGTGGTGGGCGTGGAGTTCCGGAAGGAGCGGATGGGCGAGAACAACGAGGCGCTGGGCACGATGACGCTGCACGTGGACGAGCAGGAGGCGGCGAGCGGCGCCTTTCGCACCCAGAGCGGCCACTACGCCCTGGCCGGCGAGGGGCTGGCCGTGGGCTACGACAGCGGCGACCGGGTGTCCGCGGAGTACGACTCCCGCTTTCCGTTCGCCGGCGGCCGGATCGTCAAGGTGATCTACGACATCGCCGACGACGGGTACGTGGACGCGGAGCGAAAGCTCGCGGCCGCGCTCGCGCGCGACTGACCGGACCGGCGGCGGACAACAGCCAGGGGAGGGAACGATGGGAAGGAGTGCAGCAGGCGGCTGGCGCCGGTCGGCCACGTTTCGCGGGGGGGTGATCGTGGCGCTGCTGGGGCTGGCGCTCCTCGCCCGCTCCTGCCCGGCGCAGGAGGCGCCCGGTCCGCCGCCCTCGGCGCGGGACACCAGCCGCCTCGCGGACTTTCTCCACGAGGCGTCGCGGCCCCTTACCTGGGCGGAGCCGCTGGGCTACACGGTGTACGACCAGGTGCGCGGCAACCCCGAGGCGTGGGACCAGGACGCGGAGGGGCTGGGGCGGCGGCTGGCCGCGCACGCGGGGCGCACGGCCATCTCCCTGACCGTGCGCCACGGGACGGCGGCGCTGCTCCACGCCCCCGCCCACCCCGTGCCCTGCGCCACCGCCCGGGGGAGCGCCCGCGTCGCGCAGGCCGCGCTGGAGCCGGTCGCGGACCGCGGCTGCGACGGCCACGTGCGCATCGCCTTGCCGCGCATCACCGCGCGCGTGGCCAGCGGACTCGCGCCGCTGGTGTGGCACTACCCGGACTACACGGCGGAAACGGCGGCGAAAGAGGTCGCGAGCGGGTTCGTCTCCTCCGCCCTGCTGAACGTGGCCCGGGTGCTCGTCTTCGGCCGCTGATCCGCGCTTCGGGGAAGACGCGCCTCATCCCCGTTTTCACGATCCGCCGTGCATTCCACCCCTACACCTTGTCTCACGCGGAGACGCGGAGACGCGGAGAACCGAAGAGGCTTCTTTTCCTCCGCGCCCTCCGCGCCTTCGCGTGAGATGCCGTTGCTGAATCCGGAGTGCACGATGATGCGGCAGAACTGGTATCACGCGGGGAGGCGGAAAGAATCAGGGCGACGATTGCGTCCGCCGCCCCACGGCGCGGACGCGCTGTCCATCTCTCCCCTTCGTTTACGCGGCTGCCGCTGCCGCCAGGCAGACGCGGACGTCCAGGCATCACTGGACGATTCCTTCGGAGTCACCGCCTGGACCGCGGAGCGCCGGGACCGCCGGTCCCGCGCCCGGGGGATGCCTTCCGCCGCCGGGGCCGCGTCCGTGCCCCGGCGCAGCGGGGGCCGGTGCGCCGGTCCGCGAGATCCCCCGTCCCCGTGGCGGACCGGGAGGCCCGGGCCACGATCCTCCAAGACCGGGCTGCCGTTCCACGCCCATCTTTCTCTCCCACACTTCGATCCACGCCGCTCCGCCCGCCGCGGAGGGTGCCGCCGCGCGCCGCTGCGTCCGCCGGGAGCGCGCGGCCCCCCTTCGTCCCCCGGACGGGAGGCCGCCCCACGCGACCGCGTCAACATCTTACTATCCGCCAACGATGCTTCCTCCATAGACTTAGAGCGAACGCACCCTGAACCCGTCCGCGAGGATCATGACGATGGCAGCCACGGCGGACGCCCTCTCCGGAGCCGCCCCTCCCGCCCTGCCGGAGCCGCCGCCCCGGCCCCCCGGCGACCTGGACCGGCTCATCCGCGTGGCGGCACGCGCGCTCCGGGCGCCCGCGGCGATGGTGACCACCCTGCGCCCCCGCGGCGGGGAGCGGGTGCTGCTGGGACACGGCATGCGCGAGCCCCTGGCGCCGG
>NZ_DASURI010000368.1:0-3054 GCF_036280135.1 Longimicrobium sp. | reverse complement strand
CACGGGGCCTGCGGCCAACGGAGTCAACGGTTTGTTCGTTTCGATCCGTTGCCGTTGACCCCGTTGGCCGCGGGCCCCGTGTGAGAATGCAGTTCAGCCGGCCCGGAGGACGTGGAGGCGCGGACGCGGAGGGGGCCGGATGCGCCGCTCATCAATCGTCCGAAAGGTGCCGATACTGCGGGGTGAACCGGCTTTGCCCACACCCTTCATTCACCCGCAGCATGATCGCAGCACCAGCCCCCGCGGAGCAGCACGCCCCCCGGCCGGCGGGGGCGGACTGGGGACGCGTCGTCACGGCGGCGGCCGCCCTGCTCACCGCCGCCTACCTGGTGGGGCTGTACGCCGTGGATCCCGCGTCGCCCCTGCGCACGTGGATGAGCGACCTGGTGGCCCTGCCCGTGAGCGCCGCCACGGTGGCGCTGGCGTGGCGGGCCGCGCACGCGCCGGGGCTGCACGACGGCGCCCGGCGCGGGTGGCGGCGGCTGGCGGCGGCGTACCTGCTGTACGGCACGGGCCACGCGCTGTGGGCGTGGTACGACCTGGTGCTGCGCCGCCCACCCAACACCTCGTGGGCCGACGTGCCCTACCTGGCGTTCTATCCCGTCATGCTGGCGGCGCTGCTGGCGTTTCCCGCCGCGCGCCCGTCGCGGGTGGACCGCGCCAAGTTCTGGCTGGACGCCGCCGTGGTGGTGCTGGGCGCGGCCACCTTCATCTGGTACCTGCTCCTGCGCCCCATCGCCGGCCACGCGCCGGGGCTGGAGGCAGCCGTGGCCATGGCGTATCCCGTGTGCGACCTGCTGGTGCTCTTTGGCACGGTGGTGGTCTCGCACCGGCGCGCCGACGCCATGAGCCAGCCGCCCCTGCGGCGGGTGGTGGCGGGGCTGGGGATCTTCTTCGCGGCGGACCTGGCGTACGCGTTCAGCCTGGTGGCGGGGCACCGCTCCCTGCCCCGCGCCACCGACGCCGCCTGGGTGGTGGCCTCGCTGCTCATGCTGGACGCGGCGCGGCGGCAGTGGGACCTGGCCCACGCCACCCGCGGCGACGGCCGCCCCGTGCCCGGGGAGCCGCGGGTGCCCCGCGCGCCGTACCTCGCGGCCGCGGCCGTGTACGGGCTGCTGGTGTCGGCGGCGCGGCCGCACTGGAACCAGCCGCTGGGGGGGCTCATCCTGGCCGCCGTCCTCCTGACGGCCCTGGTGATCGCGCGGCAGGTGGCGGCCGTGCGCCAGAGCGAGCGGGCACAGCGGGCCGTGCGGCTCAGCGAGATGCGCTTTCGCGGCCTGGTGGAGCACTCGTCCGACGTCATCATGGTGCTGGACCAGCGGGGCGTGGTGAAGTTCGTGAGCCCGTCCGCGGGCCACGTCTTTGGCCCGCGGGCGCGCGACGCCGTGGGCACGCGGCTGGAGGCGCTGGCGCACCCGGACGACCGCGGGGCCGTGCGCGCGTTCGTGGCCCAGGGCGCCCTTCACCCCGGCCACCCCGTGGAGCTCACCTGGCGCATGGTGGTGGACGGCACCCGCTGCATCCACGTGGGCAGCGTGGGCACCAGCCGCCTGGGCGACGTGGCCGTGGACGGCATCGTCGTCAACTCGCGCGACGTGAGCGCGCAGGCGGCGCTGGAGGAGGAGCTGCGGGCCAAGGCGTTCCACGACGCCCTCACGGGGCTCAGCAACCGGTCCATGTTCACGGCCCGCGTGGAGGGCGCGCTGGCCCGGCGCAGGCGCACGCGGGGCACGGCCGCCGTGCTCTTCGTGGACCTGGACGACTACAAGAAGGTCAACGACTCGCTGGGCCACGCCGCCGGCGACCGCCTGCTGGTGGCCCTGGCCGGGCGGCTGCGCGCCTGCGTGCGCGAAAAGGACGTGGCCGCGCGCCTGGGCGGCGACGAGTTCGCCGTGCTGCTGGAGGACCTGGACGGGCCAACGGGCGCGCACACGGTGGCGGACCGCATCGTGGCCGCGCTGGGGCGGCCCGTGCTGCTGGAGGCCCGCCACGAGGTGCGGGTGCAGGCCAGCGTGGGCATTGCCGTGGCGCAGGACGACGACGGGCCCGAGGAGGTGCTGCGCAACGCGGACCTGGCCATGTACACGGCCAAGGAGCGCGGCAAGGGGTGCTGGGCGGAGTTCCATCCGCGCATGCACGCCAGCGCCCTGCGCCGGCTGGCCCTGGAAAGCGCCCTGCAGAACGCCCTGGAGCACGGCGGCTTCGCGCTGGCGTACCAGCCCATCGTGGACCTGGCGGACGGCGAGGTCATCGGCGTGGAGGCGCTGCTGCGGTGGGCGCACCCCGAGCTGGGCCCCGTCTCGCCCGCGGAGTTCATCCCCATCGCCGAGCAGACGGGGCTCATCGTCCCCCTGGGCGACTGGGTGCTGGCCGAGGCGTGCCGCACGGCGGCGGGGTGGGGCGGCGGGCGGCACCTGTCCGTCAACGTCTCCGGGCGGCAGCTGCTGGATCCCGGCTTCGCGCCGCGCGTGGCCGCCATCCTGGAGCGCACGGGGATGCCGCCCGCGCGCCTGGTGCTGGAGGTGACGGAGACGGTGATGATGGGCGAGGACGAGGCCGGCATCCGCGCGCTGGAGCAGCTGCGCGGGATGGGCGTGCGCGTGGCCGTGGACGACTTCGGGACGGGATACTCGTCGCTGCGCTACCTGCAGAGCCTGCCGCTGGACATCCTCAAGATCGACAAGGCGTTCGTGGACCAGCTCACGGGCGCCGAGCCCACGGCGCTGGTGGAGGTGATCCTGGCGCTGGGCCACGGCCTGGGGCTGCAGATGGTGGCCGAGGGCGTGGAGGTGCACGGCCAGGCCGAGATGCTGCGGATGATCGGCTGCCACGCCGCGCAGGGCTACTACTTCTCGCGCCCCGTCCCCGCGGAGCAGCTGGGCGGGCTGCTGGGCGTGCGTGAGTGCGTGAGTGCGTGAGTGCGTGAGTGCGTGAGTGCGTGAGTGCGTGAGTGCGTGAGTGCGTGAGTGCGTGAGTGCGAGAGTGCGAGAGTGCGAGAGTGCGAGAGTGCGAGAGTGCGAGAGTGCGAGAGTGCGAGAGTGCGAGAGTGCGAGA